>NZ_JBIAVJ010000002.1:226477-248268 GCF_042894025.1 Streptomyces sp. NPDC001549 | reverse complement strand
CCGGAAGACATCCGCGCTGGTGCTACATGGTGGGGCAGCCGATGCTCGAAGCATGCGTCCCGTACACACCGCCCTCGCCGTGCTCGTCGCCGCCGTCTGGGGCTTCAACTTCGTGGTCATCGAGATCGGCCTCGACCACTTCCCGCCCCTGCTCCTGTCCGCCCTGCGCTTCCTCGTCGCCGCCCTGCCCGCCGTGTTCTTCGTCGGGCGGCCCAAGGCCGCCTGGAAGTGGATCGCCGGCGTCGGGATCGCCCTCGGCGTCGCCAAGTTCGGCCTGCTCTTCACCGGCATGGACGCGGGCATGCCGGCCGGACTGTCCTCGCTCGTCCTGCAGATCCAGTCCGTCTTCACCGCCGCCCTCGCCGCCGTCGTGCTGCGCGAGCGGCCGGGCCGGGTGCGGGTGCTCGGGATGGCCGTGGCGCTCGCCGGGATCGCGGTCGCCGCGGTGGACGGCGGGACCTCCGGGCCGGTGCTCGGCTTCACGCTGGTCGTGGCGGCCGCCGCCTGCTGGGGCGTGTCCAACGTCCTGACCCGCAAGGCCGCCCCGCCCGACGCCCTGAACTTCATGGTGTGGGTGTGCACGGTCCCGGTCCTGCCACTGCTCGCGCTCTCGCTGCTGCTGGAGGGCCCCGAGCGGGACCTGGCCGCGCTGCGGGCCCTGGACTGGTCCGGGGTGGCTGTCATCGGCTACGTCGCCTGGGTGTCCACCGTCTTCGGCTTCGCCGCCTGGAGCCACCTGCTGCGCCGCTACCCGGCCTCCTCGGTGGCCCCGTTCTCGCTGCTGGTCCCGGTCTTCGGGATGTCCTCAGCCGCCCTGGTCCTCGGGGAGTCCGTCTCGGGGCTGCGCTGGCTGGCGGCCGTACTGCTGGTGGGCGGGGTGGCGCTGACCTCGCTGGCCCCCGCGCGCGCCGTGAACCGTACGGGGGTCGGTTCGGGCGTCAGCGCGGGGAGCCCTCCTGCAACGGCAGCCGCCAGTCCTGTCCCGTCAGGCTCACTCCGTACGAGCGGTGCGGCCGCTCCGTGATCAGGGTGAACCCGGCCTTCAGGTAGAGCTCGCGGGCGTCGGTCAGCACGTCGTTGGTCCACAGCACCAGCTCGCGGTAGCCGACCGAGCGGGCGAAGGCCACGACGGTGTCGACCAGCAGGGTGCCGACGCCGCGGCCGCGGCCCTGCGGGTCGACCAGGAGCAGCCGCAGCCGGGCGGTGCCGGGCGCGCCCTCCTCCCGTACGCACATCACCGAGCCGACGGGCCGGCCGTCCAGCTCGGCGATCCACACCCGTTCCAGGTGGGGGTCGTGGTCCTGGGCGAAGTCCGCGACGATCCGGGCGACCAGGCCCTCGAAGTCGCTGTTCCAGCCGTACTCGGCGGCGTACAGCGCGCCGTGGCGCTGCACGATCCACCCCAGGTCCCCCGGTTCCGGGTCGCGGAGCCGCACGCTGTCAGCCATGGGGCAACTCTAGGGGGAGGGCGCGCCGGCGGGGCCCCTGAGGGGCTCTTTCCTGCCGCTTACTTCTTGCCACCGCCGAGGATCTCGCCGAGCAGGTCGCCGAGGCCGCCGCCCGCGGCGGGGGCCGCTCCGCCGCCCGTTCCGGGGGCGCCGCCGGGGGCCGCGCCGGGGGCCGCGCCCGCCGCCCCGGTGCCCGCCGCCCTGCCCGAGGCGCGCTTGGCGAGGACCGCCAGGACGACCGGGATCAGCATCTCGATGACCCGGCTGATGGTGGCCGCGGGGATGCCGGTCTGCTTCGAGACGGCGGCGGCCACGGGCTTGCTCACCTTGGCGAGCACCCCGGCCATCATGCCGCCGCTGAGCAGGCCGCCGAGGCCGCCGAACGTGGCCACGCCCTCCAGCGGCGGCTCGGCCTCGGCCACCTCGACGATGGCCTGCCGTACCTCCACGCCGTCGGCGTCGTCCGCGTCGGCCTTCTGCCGGAGGCCGCCGGTCATGGCGCCGACGGTCTCCGCGACGGTCTCGCGGGCGCCGGAGGCGTCCGTGCCGAGCAGGCCGGCGATCTCGGTCAGCTTGTCGTCGCCGAGTTCGCCCAGCACGTCGTCCTGGAATGAAGATTCGCTCATGCCCGAAACGCTACTTCTGTGCCGATTCACCGGCACCTTGAGTAGGCGTTGGGTAACGGAAACGTAAAGCTGTGGTTCCGGATGCAACCCTGCGGGCGTATCGAGGGTCGTATGTTGCGTCGGTGCTTCCGGGGAGGGATCTGGGGGGATCGGGAAGTCCGACACGGGAGGGGTAACCGTGAGGGGGTCCGGCCGCGAGGCGGGACCCCCTTTGGGTTTCCCCCGTCGCACCGCCCCCTTGCATCGCCCCTGCCGCCCCGCCCCCGCGCGTTGTCCACAGGCCTGACGCGCTGTCGGCGCCGCCCGGTAGTTTCGGGTCATGGCAGCAGCAGACGGGGCGCCGCGGACGGTGCAACTGGCGGTGGTCGACGGCGTGCTCGAACGCATCACCTACGCCAACGAGGAGAGCGGGTACACGGTCGCCCGCGTGGACACCGGCCGCGGCGGCGGCGATCTGCTGACGGTGGTCGGCTCGCTGCTGGGCGCCCAGCCCGGCGAGTCCCTGCGCATGGAGGGCCGCTGGGGCTCCCACCCGCAGTACGGCAAGCAGTTCACCGTGGAGAACTACCGGACCGTGCTCCCGGCGACCATCCAGGGCATCCGCCGCTACCTCGGCTCCGGCCTGATCAAGGGCATCGGCCCGAAGATCGCCGAGCGGATCGTGGAGCACTTCGGCACCGACACCCTCGACGTCATCGAGGGCGAGCCGAAGAGGCTGATCGAGGTACCCGGGCTCGGTCCCAAGCGGACGAAGCTGATCGGAGCGGCCTGGGAGGAGCAGAAGGCCATCAAGGAGGTCATGGTCTTCCTCCAGGGCGTCGGCGTCTCCACCTCCATCGCCGTGCGCATCTACAAGAAGTACGCCGACGCCTCCATCTCCGTGGTGAAGAACCAGCCCTACCGGCTCGCCGCCGACGTGTGGGGCATCGGCTTCCTCACCGCTGACCGCATCGCCCAGGCCGTCGGCATCCCGCACGACAGCCCCGAACGGGTCAAGGCCGGCCTCCAGTACGCCCTGTCCCAGTCCACCGACCAGGGGCACTGCTTCCTGCCCGAGGACCGGCTCATCGCCGACGGGGTCAAGCTGCTCCAGGTGGACACGGGGCTGGTGATCGACTGCCTGGCCGAGCTCGCCGCCGACCCGGAAGGGGTCGTACGGGAGTCCGTACCGGATCCGCAGGGCGGGCCGGACCCGCTGACCGCCGTGTACCTGGTGCCCTTCCACCGGGCCGAGCTGTCCCTGGTGGGGCAGGTACGCCGGCTGCTGCACGCCGAGGACGACCGGATGCCGGGCTTCCGGGACGTGGACTGGGAGAAGGCCCTGGGCTGGCTCGCCGGGCGGACGGGGGCCACGCTCGCCCCCGAGCAGCGGGACGCCGTGAAGCTGGCGCTGACCCGCCGGGTCGCCGTCCTCACGGGCGGGCCCGGCTGCGGGAAGTCCTTCACCGTGCGCTCGATCGTCGAGCTGGCCCGGGCGAAGAAGGCCAAGGTGGTGCTGGCCGCGCCCACCGGCCGGGCGGCGAAGCGGCTGGCCGAGCTCACCGGGGCCGAGGCCTCCACGGTGCACCGGCTGCTGGAGCTCAAACCGGGCGGGGACGCGGCGTACGACCGGGAGCGGCCGCTGGACGCGGACCTGGTCGTCGTCGACGAGGCCTCGATGCTGGACCTGCTTCTGGCCAACAAGCTGGTCAAGGCGGTGGCGCCGGGGGCGCACCTGCTGCTGGTCGGCGACGTGGACCAGCTGCCGTCGGTCGGCGCCGGGGAGGTGCTGCGGGACCTGCTGGCCGAGGACGGCCCGGTGCCCGCGGTGCGCCTGACCCGGATCTTCCGGCAGGCCCAGCAGTCCGGGGTGGTCACCAACGCCCACCGGATCAACACCGGGTTGCCGCCGATCACGGACGGGCTGCCGGACTTCTTCCTCTTCCCGGAGGAGGACACCGAGGCGGCCGGGGTGCTGGCCGTGGACGTGGCGGCCCGAAGGATTCCGGCCAGATTCGGGCTCGACCCGCGGCGGGACGTCCAGGTGCTCGCGCCGATGCACCGGGGCCCGGCCGGCGCCGGAAACCTCAACGGACTGCTGCAGCAGGCGATGACTCCGGCCCGGCCGGACCTGCCGGAGAAGAGGTTCGGCGGCCGGGTCTTCCGGGTGGGCGACAAGGTGACCCAGATCCGGAACAACTACGAGAAGGGCGTCAACGGTGTCTTCAACGGCACGGTCGGCGTGGTCACCGGCCTGGACGTGGACGAACAGCGCCTGACGGTACGGACGGAGGAGGATGAGGAGATCGTGTACGAATTCGGTGAGCTCGACGAGCTGGCCCACGCGTACGCCGTCACCATTCACCGTTCACAGGGGAGTGAATATCCGGCGGTGGTGATCCCCGTCACCACCGGGGCCTGGATGATGCTCCAGCGCAACTTGCTCTACACGGCGGTGACCAGGGCGAAGAAACTGGTCGTCCTCGTCGGGTCCCGCAAGGCCCTCGGTCAGGCGGTGCGTACCGTTTCTGCAGGCAGGAGGTACACGGCGGTCGCCGCCAGGCTGTCCGGCCGGATACCGGTGGGAAACATCACCTAGATGATCGATCATTTGGGGTTCCGGCAACCGGCGCGGGGGGGCAGGATGAGGAGGTTGGCGGCACTCAGTGCCGCCAGAAGCACCAAAGGCCGACCCCGAGTGCACTCTCCTGCGCCAAATGGGGGAAGGTAGAGGCAGTCAGGGCACCTCGAAGAAGAGGCACTACGTCGGTGAGGGATGACGTGAGCGACAACTCTGTAGTACTCCGGTACGCGGACGGTGAATACACCTACCCGGTGGTCGAAAGCACCGTCGGTGACCAGGGCTTCGACATCTCGAAGCTGCGGGCCCAGACCGGGCTCGTCACCTTGGACAGTGGGTACGGCAACACCGCGGCCTACAAGTCCGCGATCACCTACCTCGACGGTGAGCAGGGCATCCTGCGTTACCGCGGCTACCCGATCGAGCAGCTCGCCGAGCGTTCGACCTTCATCGAGGTCGCGTACCTGCTGATCAACGGCGAGCTGCCGACCGTCGACCAGCTCGCGTCGTTCCGCAACGAGATCACCCAGCACACGCTGCTGCACGAGGACGTGAAGCGCTTCTACGACGGCTTCCCGCGTGACGCGCACCCGATGGCGATGCTGTCCTCCGTGGTCAGCGCGCTGTCGACGTTCTACCAGGACAGCCACAACCCGTTCGACGAGACGCAGCGCAACCTCTCGACGATCCGGCTGCTGGCCAAGCTCCCGACGATCGCGGCCTACGCGTACAAGAAGTCGGTCGGCCACCCGGTGGTCTACCCGCGCAACGACCTCGGCTACGTCGAGAACTTCCTGCGCATGACCTTCTCCGTGCCGGCCCAGGAGTACGACCTGGACCCGGTCGTGGTCTCCGCGCTCGACAAGCTGCTGATCCTGCACGCGGACCACGAGCAGAACTGCTCCACCTCCACCGTGCGTCTGGTCGGCTCCTCGCAGGCGAACATGTTCGCCTCGATCTCCGCCGGCATCTCGGCCCTGTGGGGCCCGCTGCACGGTGGCGCCAACCAGTCCGTCCTCGAGATGCTGGAAGGCATCAAGAACGACGGCGGCGACGTCGACGCCTTCATCCGCAAGGTGAAGAACAAGGAGGACGGCGTCCGCCTCATGGGCTTCGGACACCGTGTCTACAAGAGCTTCGACCCCCGGGCGAAGATCATCAAGGCGGCGGCGCACGACGTCCTCTCGGCGCTCGGCAAGAGCGACGAGCTGCTCGACATCGCGCTCAAGCTGGAAGAGCACGCGCTGGCCGACGACTACTTCGTCGAGCGCAACCTCTACCCGAACGTGGACTTCTACACCGGTCTCATCTACCGGGCGATGGGCTTCCCCACCGAGATGTTCACCGTGCTCTTCGCGCTCGGCCGCCTTCCCGGCTGGATCGCCCAGTGGCACGAGATGATCAAGGAGCCGGGTTCCCGCATCGGCCGCCCGCGCCAGATCTACACCGGCGAGGTCCTGCGCGACTTCGTTCCCGTAGAAGCCCGCTGACCCGAGGCTTTCCTCCGCGCGGCGTGCGGCCGCGCGGAGCGCACCGCAGGCAACCCTGAGCATGCGAGAAGCGCCCCGCCGTCGATCCCCCCACGGGTCGACGGTCGGGGCGCTTCCCTTTTCCCCGAAACGGATTCCCCCCACGGGACCCGAGCCGGGGCGTCGGTGTGCCGGGACCCGTTCGTCCGGGAGGGCCGCTCAAAGCCTCCCGCGGGTACGTGTCCCGGCCGGCTGATACCCACGGAAACCCCCCAGGTCTCCGTGAAACGTCCCCCAAGACGTTCTTGGCATCGCCCCATTAGACCCATGACGACCCCGGATGGTTACGTTGCGGTCACTGTGATCTGCGTCTCCCGTGAAGGAAGTGTGCGGACCATGAGGAGGAAGGTTACTAGCGGAAGGACCGCAACCGGAGGCTGTTGGTCACCACGAAGACCGAGGAGAAGGCCATCGCGGCCCCCGCGATCATCGGATTGAGCAGACCGGCGGCCGCCAGCGGCAGGGCCGCCAGGTTGTAGCCGAAGGCCCAGAACAGGTTGCCCTTGATCGTGGCCAGGGTGCGGCGCGAGAGCCGGATCGCGTCCGCCGCGACCCGCAGGTCACCCCGTACGAGGGTCAGGTCGCCCGCCTCGATGGCCGCGTCCGTGCCGGTGCCCATGGCCAGCCCCAGGTCCGCCTGGGCCAGCGCGGCCGCGTCGTTGACCCCGTCGCCGACCATCGCGACCGTACGGCCCTGCGCCTGCAGGCGGCGTACGACGTCCACCTTGTCCTGCGGGAGGACCTCGGCGAACACCTCGTCGATGCCCACCTCGCGGGCCACCGTCGCCGCGACGGCCTTGTTGTCGCCCGTCAGCAGGATCGGGGTGAGGCCCAGTGCCCGCAGCCGGGAGACCGCCTCGGCGCTGGTCTCCTTGACCGCGTCGGCCACGGTCAGGACCCCGCGCGCCGCACCGTCCCAGGCCACCAGGACGGCGGTGCTGCCCGCGGCCTCGGCGGCCGCCTTGGCCTCGGCCAGTCCGGCCGGCAGCCCGATCGACCAGTCGGCCAGCAGCTGCTCGCGGCCCACCAGGACGGCGTGTCCGTCGACCACGCCCTGGACACCGAGCCCGGCGACGTTCTCGAAGGACTCCGGAACCGGCAGGGAGCCGGCCCGCTCCGCCGCCCCGGCGGCGACGGCGCGGGCGATCGGGTGCTCCGAGGCGTGCTCCAGGGATCCGGCGAGGCGCAGGAGTTCGCCCTCGTCGACGCCCGCGGCGGTGAAGACGCCGTCGAGGGTCATCCGGCCGGTGGTGACGGTGCCGGTCTTGTCCAGGACGACGGTGTCCACGCGGCGGGTGGATTCCAGCACCTCGGGGCCCTTGATCAGGATGCCGAGCTGCGCGCCCCGCCCGGTGCCGACCATCAGCGCGGTCGGGGTGGCCAGGCCCAGGGCGCACGGGCAGGCGATGATCAGGACGGCCACGGCGGCGGTGAAGGCGGCGGTGGGGTCGTCGGTGATCAGCATCCAGGTGATCCAGGTGCCGATGGCGAGCACCAGGACGACGGGTACGAAGATCCCGGAGATCTGGTCGGCGAGGCGCTGCACCTCGGCCTTGCCGTTCTGCGCGTCCTCCACCATCTTCGCCATCCGGGCGAGCTGGGTGTCGGCGCCGATCCGGGTGGCCTCGACGACCAGGCGTCCGGAGGTGTTGACGGTGGCTCCGGTGACGGAGTCGCGCACGGCGACGTCGACCGGGACGGACTCGCCGGTCAGCATGGAGGCGTCCACGGCGGAGCTGCCCTCGACGACGGTGCCGTCGGTGGCGATCTTCTCGCCGGGGCGGACGACGAACCGGTCGCCGACCGTGAGCGCGCCCACCGGGATCCGGACCTCCTGGCCCGCGCGCAGGACGACGACGTCCTTGGCGCCCAGCTCCAGCAGGGCCTTGAGGGCCGCGCCCGCCTTCCGCTTGGAGCGGGCCTCCAGGTAGCGGCCCAGGAGGATGAAGGAGACGACCCCGGCCGCGACCTCCAGGTAGATGGCGGAGGAGCCGTCGGTGCGGGAGATCGTGCCCCCCTGAACCGTGAAGAGGGCGAATCCGTGCCGCATGCCGGGCATGCCGGCGTGGCCGAAGAACAGGGCCCACAGCGACCAGGTGAAGGCGGCCAGCGTGCCGACCGAGACGAGGGTGTCCATGGTGGCGGCGCCGTGCCGGGCGTTGGTCCAGGCGGCCTTGTGGAAGGGGTACCCGCCCCAGATGACGACGGGGGCCGCGAGGGTCAGGGAGAGCCACTGCCAGTTGTCGAACTGGAGGGCCGGGATCATGGCGAGCAGGACGACGGGCAGGGCGAGCGCGACGGAGACCAGCAGGCGCTGCCGCAGTGCGGCGAGCGCCGGGTCGGGGGCCTCGGCCGCCTCGCTCCGCGCTTCCCCGGCGGCTTCCGGGGCGGCTTCCGGGGCGGGCGGCGGCGGGGGCTCCTCGGCGGTGTAGCCGGTCTTGACGACGGTCGCGATCAGATCGGCGACCTGTACGTCGCCGGTGTAGGAGACGCGGGCCTTCTCGGTGGCGTAGTTCACCGAGGCTTCGACGCCGTCCATCCGGTTGAGCTTCTTCTCGATGCGGGCGGCGCAGGAGGCGCAGGTCATCCCGCCGATCGAGAGTTCGACCGCCGTTATCGGTCCGTCGTGCACTGTGCTGCTGCTCATGTTCCGGCTCCAGAGGGATGGCCGGGCCGTACGGGACCAGTATGAGCTGGCCGGCACGGCCCGGCAGGGTGCCGCGGGGCTGCCGCGGGTGCCGTGCGGGTGGGGCGGGCCGCTCAGACCTGTCCGGCGAACTCGTATCCGGCCTCGTCCACGGCGGCGCGGACGTCCTCGTCCGCGAGCGGGGCGGCGGAGACCACGGTGACCTCGCCGGTCGCGGCGACGGCCTTGACCGTGCTGACGCCCGGCAGGGCGGAGATCTCGGTGGTCACCGCGCCCTCGCAGTGTCCGCAGGTCATGCCGGTCACCCGGTAGACGGTGGTGGTCTGGGTGTCCGTCTCGGCGGTCATGTCGTTCTCCTCTTCAGGGGCGTGTGCCGGTCACCGGGAGGGGCGGCCGATGGCTCCACCGTCCTCCCGACACTTCGAGACTATACCCCTGGGGGGTATCGAAGCGAGTATCGGCTTCCAGTTTTTCGATCCTGGTGGGAAAACTGGCCGGTATGGGCGAACTGTAGGTAATTGGCTGAATGGATCACCCGGGAAGCCTCGCGGGGTATGCGCGCGCCCACCGCGCCCGCCGGTACGGCGGTGGGTGCGGCGGGCGCGGTGGGCGAGTTCAGGCCGGGCGGGGTCGGCAGGGTGGGCCGGGCGGTCAGTGCGGAGGAGCCCTGGTGATCATCGGCTCCAGGTAGCGCAGCAGGACGGTCTTGAGCTCGGCGGTGTAGGCGGCGCGTTCGTCGCCCTCGTGGGCCAGGATCAGGTCGAGGGACGACTTGAAGATGCCCAGGATCATGTTCGAGGTGTGGGCGAGCTCGTGGGCCGGGGCCTGGGGGCAGAAGTCGCGCAGCACTGCCTCGATGCGGGTGAGCAGGCCGGCGTGCAGTTCCTCGTGCTCCTGGGCGATGCCGGGGACGCCGGTGCCGTGCATGAGGGCCCAGAAGGCCGGGTTCTCGCAGTTGAAGGCGATGACCGGGTCGAGGACGGCGTCGAGCAGCTCGGGCAGGGGGCGCTGGAGGTTCTCGGGGCGGAAGGCCTGTCCGTGCGTCTCGTGCGCGCGCTGGAGGAGCTGGCCGCCGAGCTCGACCGCGATGGCCTCTTTGTTGGGGAAGTACTGGTAGAGGGTGCCCGGCGACACGCCCGCCTCGCGGGCGATGGCGTTGGTGCTGGCCGAGGCGTAGCCGGTACGGCAGAACACGCCGGCGGCGGCGGTCAGCAGCTGGGAGATCCGGCGCTCGCCGCGGGCCTGGCGGCGGCGCGGGGTGGCGGCCCCGGCTCCGGCGTCCCCGGTGCCCGCGTCCCCAGTGCCCGCGTCGGCGGCGTCGACGGCGGGGCTCTTAGTCCCATTTTCTGTGTTTTTGCCCATGCGTGTCCCCGGCATGTCCAATCCCCTGCTTCCCGTGGGTGATTGACAAACACGAGAGATCGCTCGCATTCTTGAAATACGCGAGCGACTGCTCGTGTTTGCCAGTCTATGTGGCCTGGCAATCACGGTGAAGGGGACACCGAGCCATGTCCGAAGTCAAGAAACCGCCGTCCTCCGGGGCGGACGCGGGGTGGACCCGGTTCGTCACGGCCCGGCCGCGGCTCACGCTGCTGCTCGCCCTGCTGGTCACGGCCCTGGCCGTGGTCGCGGGCGGCGGCGTCGCCGACCGGCTGGGAAGCGGCGGCTGGGAGGACCCGGGCGCCCAGTCCACCTATGCCGCGCGGGCCCTGGAGCGGGAGTTCCCGCACTCCGAGCCCAACCTGCTCCTGCTCGTCGACGCCGCGGCGGGCACCACGGGGGTCGACGACCCCGCCGTGGCCGCCGAAGCCGAACGGCTCGCGACCGCGCTCGCCGCCGAACGGGGGGTCGTCGGCGTCGGCTCGTACTGGCGTACCCAGCTGCCCGCGCTGCGCTCCGAGGACGGACGGCAGGCACTCATCGTTGCCCGCGTCCAGGGCGACGAGAAGACGGCCACCGCGGCACTGGACCGCATGGCCCCGCGCTACGAGGGCGAGCACGGCCCGGTGCGGGTGTCCCTCGGCGGCCCCGCGGCGGTCCAGCGCGAGGTCACCCGGACCATCCAGGAAGACCTGCTGCGCGCCGAGCTCATCGCCCTGCCGGTCACCCTCGTCCTGCTCGTCCTCGTCTTCGGCAGCGCGGTCGCCGCCCTGCTCCCGCTCGGCGTCGGCATCGTGGCCATCCTCGGCACCAATGCCGTACTGCGCGGACTCACCGAGTTCACGGACGTCTCCGTCTTCGCCCAGAACCTGACCACCGCGCTCGGCCTCGGACTTGCCGTCGACTACGCCCTGTTCATCGTCCGCCGGTTCCGCGAGGAGCTCGCCGCCGGGCGCGATCCGGTCGCCGCGGTCGGGGTCACCCTGCGCACCGCCGGGCGCACCGTGCTGTTCTCGGCGCTCACCGTCGCCGTCTCGCTCTCGGCGATGCTCTTCTTCCCCATGTACTTCCTGCGCTCCTTCGCCTACGCCGGGGTCGCGGTGGTGCTGCTCGCGGCGGCGGCCGCGCTGATCCTGCTGCCGGCCGCCCTGGTGCTCCTCGGCGATCGGGTCAACTCCCTCGACCTGCGCCGGCTGTGGCGGCGGGGCCGGCCGGAGGCGGCCGCAACCGGGCCCGCGGAGGCGGGCCGGGGCTGGGGGTGGACGGCCGCTCTCGTGATGCGGCGCGCCCCGGTCTTCGCCGTGGCCACCACCGTGGGTCTGCTGCTCCTCGGACTGCCCTTCACAGGCGTCAGGTTCGGCACGGTCGACGACCGGCAGCTCCCGAAGGACGCCCCCTCCCACGTGGTGCAGGAGCAGATCCGCGACGGCTTCCCGAACAGCCCCGGCGGCGGTCTCACCGTGCTCGCCGAGGGCGCGCCCGGCCCCGAGGACCTCGCGGCCTACCGGGACCGGCTGGCCGCCCTGCCCGGGGTGACCCGGGTCGACGGGCCGATCGGCTCCGCGACGGGAAGCGGGTACACCTCCTTCTCGGTGTCCGTCGAGGGCGAGGCCGTGGGGCAGACGGCCCGGGACATGGTCGACGAGGTCCGCGCCGTGGACGCCGGCTTCAAGACCTCGGTGACCGGACAGGCGGCCGTCCTCGTCGACGCGCAGAAGGCCATCGGCGACGCGCTGCCCGCGGCGGCGGCCCTGGTGGTCCTGGCCACGCTGCTGCTGGTGTTCCTGCTCACCGGGAGCCTCCTGATACCGCTCCAGGCGGTGCTGCTCAATGCCCTCAGCCTGACCGCGATGTTCGGGGCGGTGGTGTGGGTGTTCCAGGAGGGCAACCTCTCCGGGCTCCTCTCCTTCACCGCCACCGGAGACATAGAGACCACCCTGCCGGTGCTGATGTTCTGCATCGCCTTCGGGCTCTCCATGGACTACGGGGTGTTCCTCATATCCCGCATCAAGGAGGAGTACGACCGGACCGGGGACCACGAGAGCGCCGTCCGGGCGGGGCTGGCCCGCACCGGCGGGCTGATCACCGCGGCGGCCGTGATCCTGGCGGTGGTGATGGTGGCGATCGGCACCTCCCGGGTGACCAACACCAAGATGCTGGGGCTCGGGATCGCGCTGGCGGTCCTCATGGACGCCATGGTCGTCCGCAGCCTTCTGGTCCCGGCGGTGATGAAGCTGACCGGACGGGCCACCTGGTGGGCCCCCGCCCCGCTGCGCCGCCTGCACGAGAGGTTCGGCCTGAGCGAGGGCGAGTCCGCGCCCCCGGCGCCGGAGCCGGACCGGATACCCGTGGGAGCCGGCGCCTAGCGGGTTCGGTTACGGGGGCGGGTGAGGGGATCAGGACGGGCCCCTCACCCGGCGTCGAAGGAGTCAGTCCTCGCGGCGGCCCCGGTTACCGGGCCGGCGGGCCACCCAGGCGCGCACGGTATCGGCATACCAGTAGGGCTTGCCCCCCTCCACGTGGTCGGGTGTGGGCAGCAGCCCGTGCTTGCGGTAGGAGCGCACCGTGTCCGGCTGGACCCGGATGTGGGCGGCGATCTCCTTGTACGACCACAGCTGTCGGTCGCTCATGCTGGACACCTCCTTGTCCACGCCGCGGGGCCGGCCGGGAGGCCGTCGGGGGAGCCGGCGCGTGGACACTGACGATCATTCGGGTTGTGCCCGGGGAACGACGCGGAGTGACGACAGGGGAGGGGCTGTCGGTCTCCTGTGACGGAAGACCCGCGTAATGCGGACATGCGTGACAGAAGGGGGACCCCTGTGACAAGAGAGCCACAGGGGTCAGGTGAGTAGTTGGCGGGGCGTCAGCGGTACAGGGCCGGGCGTTCCGTCAGCTCCACGACGGCTCGTACACCGGTGCGCGCCGCCGCGAGGCCCGCCTCGGAGACGGCGGCCGCCGCGTAGCCGTCCCACGCGTCGGGCCCCGCCACCCGGCCGCGCGCGGCCGCGGCCACCCAGCTCCGCAGCTGGCGGTCGTAGGCATCGGCGAAGCGCACCGTGAAGTCCTGGTCGATGGCCCCGCCCCAGCGGCCCGCCGACTGGACCACCATCGCGTGTCCGTCGCCGATCCGGGCACTGCCCGCCTCGCCGACCGCCTCGCACTGCACCTGGTAGCCGAAACCGCAGTTGACGAAGATCTCCACGTCGACGACGGCTCCGCCGGAGGTCTCCAGCAGCACCAGCCGGGGATCGCTCAGCCCCTCGGGAGCGGCTGCCGTGGGCCGTGGCGAGAGCACGGTGACGGCGGTGATCTCCTGCCCCAGCAGCCAGCGGGCCGCGTCCACCTCGTGCACCACCGAATCGCTGATCAGCATGTCGCTGGTGAAGAACGACGGCGAGGAGGCATTGCGGTGCCGGCAGTGCAGGAAGAGCGGGCGCCCGATCCCGCCCGCGTCCAGCAGCTCCTTCAGCCGGGCGTACTCGGTGTCGTACCGCCGCATGAACCCCACCTGCACCAGGCGCCGCCCCAGCCGCTGTTCGGCCTCCATGACGCGCAGCGCCCCCGCCGGGTCCGGGGTCAGCGGCTTCTCGCACAGCACCGGCAGCTCCCGCTCCAGGGCGTGCAGGATCGCCTCCTCGTGGGCGGGTCCGGGCGAGGCGATCAGCACGGCCTGGACGCCGGGCGCGGCTATCGCGGCCGCCGGGTCGGTGTGCGCCGTCGCCCCGTCCAGGGTGCCCGCGACCTCCTTGACCCGGTCACCGTCCGGGTCGGCCACGGCCACCACACGGGCCCCGCCCACCGTCCGCCCGATCCGGCGGACGTGGTCGGCGCCCATCTTCCCGGTGCCGATGACGGCGATGCCGAGCGTGCTCATGTCGTACTCCTCTTCCTTCCGAAGGGTCAGCGGGCGCCGCAGGAGCGGAGGTAGGCGCGGGTCCGCCGGGCGATCGGCAGCGGCCGGTCGGGCGGACAGGGATACATGTCCTGCTCCACGATGGCGAACAGGTCCACGTCCAGGCGCTGGGCCGCCGCGAGCACCGGTTCCAGCGCGGGCACCCCCGAGGGCGGTTCGCACATCACCCCGCGGCCCACGGCCGGCCCGAAGGGCAGCTCCTCGGCGACGACTTCGGCGAGGATCCGCGGATCGACCTGCTTGAGGTGGAGGTAGCCGATCCGCTCGCCGAAGGTCTCCACGGCCTGCACGCTGTCCCCGCCGCAGTACGCGTAGTGCCCCGTGTCCAGACAGAGGGAGACGAGCCCGGGGTCGGTGGCGTCCAGGAAGCGGGCCACGTTCTCCGGGGTGTCGATGTGGGTGTCGGCGTGCGGGTGGACGACGATCCGCAGCCCGTACCGGTCCTGGACCTCCCGGCCGAGGCGCTCGGTCTGCGAGGTCAGTTCACGCCATTGGGCGGGGGCCAGCGTGCGGTCCTCCCGTACCTCCCCGGTCTTGTCGTCCCGCCAGAAGGAGGGGATGACGACGAGATGGGCCGCGCCCGTGGCCTGGGTGAGCGCCGCGATCCGCGACACGTGCTCCCAGGTGTCCTCCCACACGGCGGGCCCGTGATGGAGTCCGGTGAAGACGGTTCCGGCCGAGACGCGCAGCCCGCGCTTGGCCGTTTCCTCGGCGAGTCGGGCGGGATCGGTGGGCAGATAGCCGTAGGGGCCGAGTTCGATCCACTCGTACCCGGCGTCGGCGACCTCGTCGAGGAAGCGTTCCCACGGGGTCTGCCGGGGGTCGTCGGGAAACCAGACACCCCAGGAGTCCGGAGCCGAACCGATCCGGATACGGGTCAACGCGGGCGGGGAGGACGTCATAACGGCCACCTTAGGGTGGAGGACCAATGGGAGGACTGACTGTGACCGGCACCGGCGATCCGTTCGCGTTCGACCTGATCACGATGGGCCGGATCGGGGTGGATCTCTACCCGTTGACGACGGGCATACCACTGGCCGAGGCGGAGACGTTCGGCAAGTTCCTGGGCGGCTCCCCGACCAACGTGGCCGTCGCGGCGGCCCGGCTGGGACGCCGGGTGGCAGTGATCACCCGTACCGGAGCGGACCCCTTCGGCGGGTATCTGCGCTCCGAGCTGCGGGGGTTCGGGGTGGACGACCGGTGGGTCGCCGAGGTCGCCGGACTGCCGACCCCCATCACCTTCTGCGAGATCTTCCCTCCGGACCACTTCCCGCTGTACTTCTACCGGCTGCCGAAGGCCCCGGATCTGCAGATCGTGGCGGACGAGGTGGACCTGGCGGCGGTACGGGCGGCCCGCGTGTTCTGGATGACGGGTACGGGCCTGAGCGAGGAACCCTCACGGGCGGCGACGCTGGCGGCGCTGGAGGCCCGCGCGCGGACCGGGACGACGGTCTTCGACCTGGACTGGCGGCCGATGCTGTGGCGGGAGAAACCCGGTCTGTACTACGAGCGGGCGCTGCGCTCGGCGACGGTGGCCGTGGGGAACGCGGAGGAGTGCGAGATCGCCACGGGCGAGTCGGATCCGCACGCGGCGGCGCGGGCGCTGCTCGCGGCGGGCGTGGAACTGGCGGTGGTCAAGCGCGGCCCGGAGGGCGTACTGGCGGTCCACCGCGACGGCACGGTGGCGGAGGTCGCGCCGGTGCCGGTGGAGGTGGTCAACGGGCTGGGCGCGGGGGACGCGTTCGGCGGGGCGCTGTGCCATGGGCTGCTGGCGGGGTGGGAACTGGAACGGGTGATGCGGTACGCGAACGCGGCCGGGGCGATCGTCGCCACGCGGCTGGCGTGCGCGGCGGCGATGCCGTTCCCTCACGAGGTGGAGGAGGTGCTGGGGCGTGCCGGTGGTGTCTGAGTGGGGGATGGAGCGGACGAGGTTGATGGTCCTCGACCTGGCCCCGGGGGAGGTGTACGCGCACGCGTGCGGGGAGTGCGAGTGGATCGTGCTCCCACTGTCGGGCGGGTGCCAGGTCCGCTGCCGGGCTCTGCCCGGACCCGCGCCCCAAACGCCGGCGGGGCTGGAGAACGGGGGCTCTGGCCCGGGCGCTGCGCGCGCTCGGGCAAATCCCTCCGCCCCGTCCGCCCCGTCCGCCCCCTCCGCCCCGTCCGCCCCGTCCGGCCCGGACTACGGACGGGGCCGGCCAGATCCAGCCTCGGCGGCGTTTGAGGCGCGGGGGTTCGGGGGCGGCGCCCCCGCAGCGGAGCAGCAGGTGTTCGAACTGATGGGACGAGAAGGGGTGTTCAGCGGCGTCACCGACTTCGTCTACCTGCCACGGGGCGCGGACGCGGAGATCCGGTCGGCCGCCGGGGGCCGGTTCGCCCTCGCCGGGGCCCGGTGCGAGCGGCGGCTGCCCGCGCGGTACGGCCCCGCCGCCGACGTCCCCGTAGAGCTCCGCGGCGCGGGCCAGTGCTCGCGGCAGGTCAACAACTTCGCCGCCGCCGGCCCGGACGGCTTCGACTGCGACCGGCTCATCGCCGTCGAGGTACTCACCCCCGGCGGGAACTGGTCCTCGTACCCGCCCCACAAACACGACGAGCACCACCCCGGCGAGGAGTCCCGCCTGGAGGAGATCTACTACTTCGAGATCGCCCCGCACGGGGACACCCCCGGGCTCGGCTACCAGCGCGTCACCCCCTCCCCGGCCGGGAAGACCGACATCCTCACCGAGGTGCGGACCGGGGACGCGGTGCTGATCCCCGACGGCTGGCACGGGCCGTCCATGGCCGCCCCCGGGCACGACATGTACTACCTGAACGTGATGGCCGGACCGGATGCGACCCGGGAGTGGCTGATCCGGGACCACCCCGACCACGGCTGGATCCGCGGCAGCTGGGACGGCCAGGACATCGACCCCCGGCTGCCCTTCTCCCGGACGGAGGACCACCGGTGAGGCTCACCGTCGCGCAGGCGCTCGTCCGCTTCCTGTCCCGCCAGTACACCGAGCGCGACGGACAACGGAACCGGCTGATCGCCGCCACCTGGGGGATCTTCGGGCACGGGAACGTGGCGGGCATCGGCCAGGCCCTCCTGGAGAGCGGGCCCGAGGCCATGCCCTTCCTCCAGGGCCGCAACGAGCAGGCCATGGTGCACGCCGCCGTCGGATACGCCCGCCAGTGCGGCCGCCTCTCCGCGCACGCCGTCACCACCTCCATCGGGCCCGGCGCCACCAACCTCGTCACCGGCGCCGCCCTCGCCACCATCAACCGGATCCCGGTGCTCCTGCTGCCCGGCGACACCTTCGCCACCCGGCCCGCCGACCCCGTGCTCCAGCAGCTGGAGGTCCCGTACGCCGGGGACATCTCCGTCAACGACACCCTGCGACCCGTCTCCCGCCACTTCGACCGGATCACCCGCCCCGAGGCCCTGATCCCGGCCGCTCTCCAGGCCGTACGGGTGCTCACCGACCCCGTGCAGACCGGCGCCGTCACCCTCGCGCTGCCGCAGGACGTACAGGCGCAGGCGTACGACTGGCCCGAGGAGTTCTTCGCCGAGCGCGTGTGGGGGGTGCGCCGGCCGCGGCCCGACCGGCACGAGCTGGCCCGCGCCGCCGAGGCCGTACGGGGCTCCGCGCGCCCGCTGATCGTCGCCGGCGGCGGGATCCGGCACAGCGAGGCCCGCGCGGCCCTGGCCGCCTTCGCCGAGGCCACCGGGATCCCGGTGGCCGTCACCCAGGCGGGCAAGGGCGTCCTGCCGTACGGGCACCCCGCCGACGTGGGCGGGATCGGCCACACCGGCACCTCCACCGCCGCCGCGCTCGCCCGGGAGGCCGACCTCGTCATCGCCGCCGGGACCCGGCTGACCGATTTCACCACCGCCTCGGCGACCCTCTTCCAGAACCCCGCCGTCCGGTTCGTCGGCCTCAACCTGGACCCGTACGACGCCCACAAACTCGCCGCCCTCCCCCTGGTCGCCGACGCCCGCGAGGGGCTCGACGAGCTGCGGGGCGCCCTCGCCGGCCATCGCACGGACCCGGCGTACGGGGCGCGGTACGCGGCGGAGCGGGCGCGCTGGGAGAGCCGCGTCGAGCGGGCGTACGCCGTCCCGGAGGCGGACGAGGACGACCCGCCCACCCAGGCCCAGGTGCTCGGGCTGCTCGACGCCCTCGTCGACGGCACCGACATCCTGATCAACGCGGCCGGCTCCCTCCCCGGCGACCTGCACAAGCTGTGGCGGGCCCGGTCGCAGGACCAGTACCACGTGGAGTACGGGTACTCCTGCATGGGCTACGAAATCCCGGCGGCGATCGGCGTGGCGCTGGCCGCGCCCGGCCGGCCGGTGTGGGCGCTGGTCGGCGACGGGACGTACCTGATGAATCCGACCGAGATCGTCACAGCCGTCCAGGAGGGCATCCCGATCAAGGTGGTGATCCTCGACAACCACGGCTACGCCTCCATCGGCGGCCTGTCGGGGGCGGTGGGCGGCGAGGGCTTCGGCACCGCGTACCGCTTCCGGGAGCCCGACTCCGGATACACGGGGGACCCCCTTCCCGTGGACCTCGCGGCCAACGCGGCCTCCCTCGGAATGGCCGTGATCCGCGCCCGCACCACGCGTGACCTGCGCGAAGCCCTCGCCGAGGCCCGTTCGGCGACCCGACCCACATGTGTCTACGTACAGACCCGAACGCCCGACACTGTGTCGGGCCCACCCCCGGCACAGGCGTGGTGGGATGTTCCTGTGGCCGAGACCGCGACCCGCAAGGCCGCTGCCACGGCCCGTGAAGAGTACGACCGGCAAGCCGCGCAGCGACGTCGCCATCTGTGAAGGAGCAAGGCAATGAAGACCGTCAACCACTGGATCGGTGGCAAGACCGTCGAGGGCGCGTCGGGCAACTACGGCCCGGTCACCGACCCGGCCACCGGCGAGGTCACCACGCAGGTAGCGCTCGCCTCGGCCGACGAGGTCGACGCGGCGGTACAGGTCGCCAAGGAGGCCTACCTCAGCTGGGGCCAGTCCTCGCTGGCCGCCCGCACCAAGGTGCTGTTCGCCTACCGCGCCCTGCTGGACGCCAACCGCGACGCCATCGCCGCCCTGATCACCGCCGAGCACGGCAAGGTCCACTCGGACGCGCTGGGCGAGGTCGCCCGCGGCCTGGAGATCGTCGAGCTGGCCTGCGGCATCACCACGCAGCTCAAGGGCGAGCTGTCCACGTCGGTCTCCAACCGGGTGGACGTCTCCTCGATCCGCCAGCCGCTGGGCGTCGTCGCGGGCATCACCCCGTTCAACTTCCCGGCGATGGTCCCGATGTGGATGTTCCCGCTGGCCGTGGCCTGCGGAAACACCTTCATCCTCAAGCCGAGCGAGAAGGACCCGTCGGCCGCCAACAAGCTCGCCGAGCTGGCGACCGAGGCCGGTCTGCCGGCGGGTGTGCTGAACGTGGTCCACGGCGACAAGGTGGCCGTCGACGCGCTGCTCGCCCACCCCGGTATCGCGGCCGTCTCCTTCGTCGGCTCGACCCCGATCGCCCGCCACATCCACACCACCGCCTCGGCCAACGGCAAGCGCGTCCAGGCCCTGGGCGGAGCCAAGAACCACATGCTGGTCCTGCCGGACGCCGACCTGGACGCCGCCGCCGACGCGGCCGTGTCCGCGGCCTACGGCTCGGCCGGTGAGCGCTGCATGGCGATCTCCGCCGTCGTGGCCGTCGGCGAGATCGGCGACGAGCTCGTCGAGAAGATCCGCGAGCGCGCCGAGAAGATCAAGATCGGCCCCGGCAACGACCCGGCCTCCGAGATGGGCCCGCTGATCACCGCCGCCCACCGCGACAAGGTCGCCACGTACGTCAAGGGCGCGGCCGACCAGGGCGCGGAGGTCGTCCTCGACGGGACCGGCTTCACGGTCGAGGGCAACGAGAACGGTCACTGGATCGGCCTGTCCCTGCTGGACCACGTGAAGACCGACTCCGACGCCTACCGCGACGAGATCTTCGGCCCGGTCCTGTGCGTGCTGCGCGCCGAGACCTACGAGGAGGGCGTGGCCCTCATCAACGCCTCGCCGTTCGGCAACGGCACCGCGATCTTCACCCGCGACGGCGGCGCCGCCCGCCGGTTCCAGCTGGAGATCGAGGCCGGCATGGTCGGCGTCAACGTCCCGATCCCGGTGCCGGTGGGCTACCACTCCTTCGGCGGGTGGAAGGACTCGCTCTTCGGCGACCACCACATCTACGGCAACGACGGCATCCACTTCTACACCCGCGGCAAGGTCGTCACGACCCGCTGGCCGGACCCCTCCGAGGGCCACCTCGGCGTGGACCTGGGCTTCCCCCGCAACCACTGACCGCCCCGCCCCACCCCCAGCAGTCCCAGTAATCCCAGCGATCCCGGCGATCCCGGCGCCCAGCAGCCCCCGGCCACCTTCCCCCGGCCGGGGGCTGCGGCCGTGACCGCCGAACGCCGTCGCCCGCGGGCAGCCGCGCCGGTCAGTGCGTCCGGGCCAGGTCCGGCACGGACTGAGGCTGTTCGCCCGCCGCGCGGCGCCGGCGGCGCAGCACCCACCCCGTGGCGCCCGCGCCCGCCAGCACAAGGAGCAGGCCCACGGCCGGCCAGGGCACGGCGACGAACTCGGTTTCGGACTTCGAGACCAGATCCGGGTGGGCCGCCGCGCCCGCCGTGATCTTGACGGTCACCCAGTCCGACTGGGGGGCGTCCGGCCACGGTTCGGTCAGTTCGATCCGCTGGCCCGGCAGCAGGGACAGCTTCAGCTCGCGGGCGGTCCGGTCCAGCACCTCGCGCCCGAACAACCCCTCGGCGGACACCGCCACCCTGGGCTCGACGACCACGTTGCCCCGGTTGACCAGCGCGTACGAGATCGTGGCGCGGGCGTTGTTCACCCAGGGCAGCAGCGGCGCCGAGCGGCTGACCCGTACGTCCTCCACGCTCAGCCCCGCCGTGATCGGCCCCGGCACCCGGAAGTACAGCCGGGCGCCCACCGAGCGCTTCACCCCGACCTGGACCTTGCCCTCCTGCTGCACGCCCTCCACGGCGGTGCCCAGGGCGACGATCCCGCCGACGTGGTCACCGGGCGTCGCATCCGCCGGGACCTTCACGGTGAACGGGAGGTCCTTGCGGCCCTTGGCGGGCACGGTGACGGTGCTCGCGGTCTCCGGCGCCAGCGTGACCCACGCGCCCACGTCCTTCGGCTTCGTCTCCACCGGCAGCAGCGCGAAGGCGCCGCCCGCCGGGGTGTTCACGGCGTCGGTGGCGAAGACCTGGAACGTCAGCTCCTTGTCGGAGGAGTTCACGATCGTCACGCTGTCGCTCAGCGTGCTCCCGGCCGCGCCCTGGTGGAAGAAGTACGCACGGTCCGTCATCGCCGCACCGGCCGCGGGCGTCGGGAACACCCCCCACGTGCCGTTGTCCGCGGCGCTCGCCGCGGTGGTGGGCAGCAGGCCCGCGCCGCCGAGCAGCAGGCCGAGGAGCAGGCCGTACGGGAAGGTGCGGCTACGGGTGCGGCTACGGGTACGCGTGCGCATGGGCGGTCTCCAGTGGGCGCGGAAAGGGGAAAGGGGTGGTGGGGGGGCGGCGGGGCCCCCCCCCCCCCCCCCCGCCGCCGGGCGGGGGACGCGCTCGAGAAGGTGACCACCCCCGGGTTGGTGTGCGCGAACAACAAAGGCGGGCGCGGGGTAAAAAACCCGCCC
>NZ_JBIAVJ010000002.1:0-226468 GCF_042894025.1 Streptomyces sp. NPDC001549 | reverse complement strand
AGGGGGGGGGGGGGGGGGGGCGGGGGGGGGGGGGGCGGGGGGGGGGGGGGGGGGGGGGGGGGGGGGGGGGGGGGGGGGGCCCCCCCCCCCCCCCCCCACCACCCTGGGCCGAGCGGCCGTACGGGTCAGGCGATCGAGAAGGTCACGACCGTCTGGTAGGTGTCCGCGAACATGAAGGGCGGGAGCTGGATCATTCCGGCGCCGCCGACGGCGAACTCACCGCCGGTCAGCTCGTCCCCGCCGGCGGCCTGGGAGGCCACCTTCATCGGGACGTCGGAGATCGCGCCGGGCGTGCCCGCGGTGCAGGTGCTCGGGCTGTCCGGGTTGGTCACGGTGCAGGACGGCTGGATGCCGATCTGCGCCTTCGCCATCGAGTGGCCGGTGGTCTGGTTCAGGAACGGCGTACGCGTCGCCGTCACGTCCCAGCCGAGCGAACCGCCGCGGAAGTCCTGGACGGTCGCGGCGTTGAAGACGCCGACCACCGACTGGGCCTTGCCGTTGATGGTGACCGCGCCGAAGCTGACGGCCGGCTGGCCGTCCTTCGGGCCGAGGGCCAGCGGGCCGGGCAGGACCTCGACGTCGACCGGGTTCTTCACACCGGCCTGCTCCTCCAGGAACACGAAGGCCTTGTACGGGGTGATCGAACCGTCGATCCTGATCGCGTCGGCCTTCTTGGTGACCGTGATGTTGCAGGTGGCCGCGCCGGACGCGTCGGCCGTGCCCGCACCGGTGTCACCGGTCACCGCGCCCGCGAGCAGGGCGGAGCAGGTGACGGCACCGGCCGGGAAGTTGGCGCCGGTCACGGCGACGGCGGTGCCCGCCGGGCCGCTGTTGGGCGTCAGCTTCGTGGTGACCGGGTCCTTGGGCAGGGCCTCGACCGCGACCGAGCCGAGCGAGGCGCTCGGGCGCGGCGCCGGGGTGCAGGTGGTGGTGAAGACCGAACCGGAGAGGTCCGCATCGGTCACCGCCAGGTCGAGGGCGACCTGGACGGTCGTGCCCTCGGTGCCGTCCGGGATCTTGACGGTGCCGGAGAACGCCTTGGGATCGAGCGGCTGCCCGGCGATGACCGAGACGGTCTCCGGCGGGCTGGTGACCACCTGGGTGGTGGTCCCGACCTTGAGCGTGATCTTGGAGGTGTTCACCGTGGTGACGGAGAACCCGGGGATCAGCGGGCTCGCGCCCGGGTCGATCGTGATCGGGACGACGTCACCGGCCTTGGCGCCGTCGGGCAGGGTGACCGTCCAGTTCTGGTTGCCCGAGCCGTCGGGCTGCGGCGCCGGGGCGTCGCAGTTCTCGAAGACAGCCGTGGTCTTGGTCGCGGCCTGCGCGGATCCCGTCAGGGCCACCACGCCGCCCGTCAGGGCCAGAGACAGGGCTCCCGCCCCGGCCAGCACTCTTCGTCTGAGCGTTCTCGTACTCACTGGGTCGCGACTCCTTCGTCATGACGAACCCCTCCCCCCACCCGCTGTGTGGGGGAGGCCGAGCCGGTGCGGTGGCCGATATTGACGCGTCGCCGTGATGAGAAGTCAATGACTTGCTTTCGCCCGAAGCACACAGAAATTGATGGGCCATCAGGGAGAGTCTGATGACCCATCGGATACCGACTGGTCGGGGTGGCCGGGGAAGGGGGGACTAGCGCCTGGTGGGGGTGTGGAGCAGCAGGTTCGGGGTGCCGGCCGGGAGCCCGGTGATCCGGTCGGACACGGCGCTGTGCAGCAGTTCCTCGGACACCTGCGCCGGGGTGCGCGCCGTGCCGCGCGCCAGGATGAGAGCGGCGACCCCGGCCACGTGCGGGGCGGCCATCGAGGTGCCGGAGGCGCGGGCCGTGGCGGTGGTGGAGTCCTTCCAGGCCGAGGTGATGCCCACGCCCGGAGCCGAGAGGTCCACGCAGGGGCCGTGGTTGGAGAACGGCGCCCGCCGGTCCTCGGCGTCGGTCGCGCCGACCGTGATGGCCTGGGGAACGGAGGCCGGGGATCCGCCGCAGGCGTCCTTGCCGTCGTTCCCGGCGGCCGCGGTGAAGGTGATCCCGGCGGCCACGGCCCGGACCACGGCCGTTTCGAGGGCGTAGCTGCGGGTGC
Organism: Streptomyces sp. NPDC001549; assembly: GCF_042894025.1. Classification (NCBI taxonomy): domain Bacteria; kingdom Bacillati; phylum Actinomycetota; class Actinomycetes; order Kitasatosporales; family Streptomycetaceae; genus Streptomyces; species Streptomyces sp. NPDC001549. The sequence goes on along the minus strand of NZ_JBIAVJ010000002.1, from coordinate 224,390 downwards.
CGCCCATGCTCATGTTGGCCACGGCCGGCGTGGCGGGAGCCTTGGCGGCGTCCTTCACCACCCAGTCGAGACCCTTGAGGATCGCCGACAGGGACGCGGAACCATGGCAGTCGGCCACCTTCACCCCGACGAGCGAGACGCCCTTGGCCACCCCGTACGTCTCCCCGCCCACGGTCGCCGCGACGTGCGTGCCGTGGCCGCTGCAGTCGCGGGAGCTGCCGAGGAACACCGCGTTGTAGCCGAAACGGGCGCGGCCGCCGAATTCCTGGTGGCTGGTGTTGATGCCGGTGTCGACGACGTAGACGGTGACGCCCTCGGCCCTGCCGGGGTACGTGTACGAGCCGTCGAGCGGGAGTTCGCGCTGGTCGATGCGGTCCAGGGACCAGGGCGCGGGAGCCTGTGGTGCCATCTGCGGTGCGGGGGTGTCGGTGGCTGCGGGGGTGTCGGTGGCTCCGGGGGTGTCGGTGGTGTGGAACTCCGCGTCCGGCTCCACCGAGGCCACCCGGGGGTCGGCGGCCAGGGCGGCGGCCCGGGCGGCCGTGGTGCGGACGGCGAAGCCGTTGAGGGCGGCGTCGTAGACGGGGCCGACCTCGTCGCCGGCGTCCACGGCCTCGGCGGCCAGGGCGCGGGTCGGGGCGCGGGAGGTGGTGTCCTTGAGGACGACGACGTAGGGGGCGGTGCCGGAGCGGGGAGCCGGAGAGGCGCTCGTGACGGGCGTGGTGGCCGTGGTGGCCGCCGCGAGGAGGGCGGCGGCGGGGAGGAGGGCGGCGAGTGCGGTCATGGGGCCGATGCTCCGCGAGCGGGCGCGCGGGCGCGCGGAGGGTGCGCCGGGTGGGCGCACGACACGCCGCCGCGGGGGCGGATCCCGGCCTCGGCCCGGGCCCGCGCGGCCTACCGTTCCGTCAGGCCGCGCGCCAGACCGTCATGTCCGCCATCAGGAAGCTCGGCAGTTCCTTCACCCATGGGGTCGACTTGAGTGTGAGCACGAGCAGCGCGATGTCCCCCGACTGGTGCTTGATGCAGAACTCGCTGCCGGCCGCCGCCGCGGACAGTGTCTGGCTTCTCGTGGGACTGCCTCCGAGGGCGGTCCGGCAGGAGGCGAGGGAGCCGTTCGGCTCGCCCGACAGGAGGGTGATCACACTGGTGTCGCTCTCCAGCGTGCAGCCCACCTGCTCGCAGTCGAGGCGGAGGTCCCCGGCGCGAGTAGCACGCAGAACCGGATCCTTGATGCCGATCGAGTTCTCCTCGTCCAGGCGCAACGAGGGGTAGGGGATGGCCTTCGGGGGTGCGCTCGCGGACGGGCTCGGACTCGGGCTCTGGCTCGGCTTCGGAGCGGATTCGGCGGCTCTCCGGGTCGGGTCGCCGCTCGCCGGGCGGGCCCCACCCGCCGGTGTTCCCTCGGCCGTCGGGGACTTCGCCCGGTCGCGCAGGCCGTCCGCCGTTTGGTCGGCGACCACCCAGAGCGTGCCCAGCAGCACGGCGACGGCCGTCACCGACGCGGCGGTGAGCAGCGCGTTGCGCCGCCGGCGTTTGCGCCGTTGCCCCGGTCCTTCCGGAGTCGCCGGCTCCGGAGGCTGCCACACCTGGCGCATCGTGTGCGGAGAGACGGGACCCGGGGTGGGCGACGGAGCGGGTGCCGGTTCCGGTACCAGCTGCGGGGTCGGCTCGGGTAGGGGCTCGGGTATGGGCTCCGGGACCGTCAGCTCCGGTCCGGTCACCTCGCGCCAGAGCGCCGGGCCGCCGTCCGCGTCGGCGTCCTCGCCCAGTTGCGTCCGGCACCACGCCACGATCTCCGCAGGGGTGGCCCGCTCCTGCGGATCGGTGGCCAGGCACCGGGCGATCAGCCGACGCAGCTCCCGCGGCAGCCGGGACAGGTCGGGCTCGGAGTGCACGATCCGGTACAGCACGGTCGCGGAGGGGCCGGTGCCGTACAGCGGCTCGCCCAGCGCGGCGAACGCCGCCGTCTGACCCAGCGCGAAGACGTCGGCGGCAGCCGTGACCTCACCCGCCGACGCCTGCTCGGGGGACATGTACTGCGGCGTGCCGATGGTGGCGCCCGTGGCGGTGTGCGCGGTGGTGTCGGACGCCAGCGAGATGCCGAAGTCGATGACCCGGGGCCCGTCGGCGGCCAGGAGCACGTTCGACGGCTTCAGGTCGCGGTGCACGATGCCCGCGCCGTGGATGGCCTGCAGGGCCTCGGCCACGCCCGCCATCAGCCACAGCACGGCGGGCACGGGCAGCGGTCCCCGCCGGGCCACGGCCTGCGACAGCGAGGGCCCGGGTACGTAGAGGGTCGCCAGCCAGGGCGGCGTCCCGTCCGCGTCGGCGTCGATCAGTTCGGCGGTGTACGCGCCCCGGACCCGCCGGGCGGCCTCCACCTCACGGCGGAACCGCCGCCGGAACGCCGGGTCCTCGGCCAGTTCCGGGCGTACGGCCTTGATCGCCACCGGCCGCCCGCCCTGGGTGTGCGACAGGTAGACCCGGCCCATGCCGCCCGCGCCGAGCCGGGCCGCGATGCGGTATCCGGCCACGGTGGACGGATCGTCCGCCCGCAGCGGCTCGAACACTTCGGTCGCGCTGTTCATCGGCCTCCCCCGATCCCCCGGTCAACCGATGGGCCGACCAGCGAACACCCTAAGCGCCTGGCAGGGGCCGGAGGTTGCCGGGGAGGCGGCGCGGGGAACGGCCGAGCGGGGCGGCGTGCGGACAGGGCGTGGGGCGGGGTGCGGGTGGGGTGCCCCGGCTACGGGGCGAGGGGCCAGCCGCGCATCGAGAAGACACCCTCGTCGCGGGCACCGGCGGCGTCGTAGGTGGCCAGAGCGGCCTCGTTGTCGGTGTCGACCCCCACCCACATGCCGTAGCAGCCGCGCGCCTTCGCCTCCTCGGCGAGGGCCAGCGTCAGGTCCCGGCCGATACCGCGACGGCGGTACCCCTCGTCCACGGAGAGCTCGTACAGGCACATCTCGGTGCCCTTGTCGGGGTGGCTCATCTCGATGCCGGAGACCATCCCGGCGGGCACGCCGTCGACGTAGGCGATGAGCATCACGTGTCCCGGGGCGGCGAGGAAGCGCTCGGACCACTCCGTGCGGGCAGGCCCGTCGAAGAGGGACTCGGCGGCTGTGAGCTCGGCGGGGGTGAGGGCCCGGCGGATGTCCATGGCGGCCACGATAGTGCGCGCATGACGGATGGTCAGCCGATGCGCGGCACGGCGTGGCGGCTGCGGCACCCCCCTGCGCCTGGGACAGCACTTAGCCTGTTCCGGCTGTCGGACAGCGCTGTCGAACAACTTGAGGGGGAGCATCGTGAGGAACGCCGTGGTCACGCCCGAGGGCGACCGGATCCGCTGGGTCGAGCTGGCGGGGGAGGAGCCGGCCCGGGTGTACGTGCACGGGCTCGGGTCCACCTCGCCCGCCTACTTCGCGGCGAGCGCCACCCATCCGCTGCTGGCGGGACGGCGTTCGCTGCTGGTCGATCTGCTGGGCCACGGGCACAGCGACCGGCCCGAGGGGTTCGGCTACACCCTCGAAGCGCATGCCGACGCGCTGGCGGCCGCCCTCACCGAGGCCGGTGTGGAGGGCGCCGAGCTGATCGCCCACAGCATGGGCGGGGCCGTGGCCATCGTGCTCGCGGACCGGCACCCCCACCTGGTGTCCCGGCTGGTGCTCGTCGACGCCAACCTGGATCCGCAGCAGCCCGGTCCCGTCATGCCGGGCAGCAGCGGGATCGCCTCCTACACCGAGGAGGAGTTCCTGGCCGGGGGCTGGGCCGAGGTACGGGACAGGGTCGGCGCGCACTGGTGGTCCACCATGCGGCTGGCCGGGCGAACCGCCCTGTACCGCACGGCCGTCCACCTGGCCGCCGGCACCACGCCCACCATGCGTGAGCTGCTGCTGGAGTCGAAGATCCCGCGCACCTACCTGCTGCCCGAGGCGGACGGCCCGCTCCCCGGCGCCGAAGCACTCCAGGCCTCGGGCGTGGCCGTGGTGTCCGTTCCCGGCTGCGGGCACAACATCATGCTCGACAACCCGGACGGCTTCGCCCGGGCCACCGCGGAGGCGTTGGCCCGCGACTGAGCGGTCCCGGCCTGCCCGGCCTGCCCGGCCTGCCTGTTCCGCTGGGCGTGCGGAGTGGTCAGCCCTGGGTCCGGGGCGTGGAGGCGGCGCCGTCCCGGGGCCCCGCGGAGCCCGGGGACGGGGTGCCGTCCGTCCAGGCGTAGACCCGCTTGCCACGCACCACGACCTGGTACTGGTGGGCACCCCGGCACTCGGACCGCACACCGTCCCGCAGGCTGCCCGGCCACCATCTGGCGTGCAGATCCGGGGCGTCCACCGGCTTCGGCGTGCCCGCGCCGCACTGAGGGCCGTCCAGCGGGGTCGTGCCGAGGGTGAACCGGATCAGCCGGGCCTCGCCGCTCGTGCGCACCCGTATGCGGACGTCGGTGGCGTCCTTGGGTATCCAGGAGGGCAGGGCGAACGGCGCCTTCTCCCGGGTGGGGGCATCGGCGGCGCTCGCGAAGCGCTTGCCCTTCTCCTTGTACACCTTGCTGTCGATCGTGTCGGTCACAGGGTTGGGCGGCAGATTGGGCAGCGCGAAGGCGGCGGTGGCGAGGACTCCCACGGTGGCTGCGGCGACGACGAGCGGGCGGCGGTTCATGCCTACCAGTCTCGGTGGGCGGGCCCCCGCCGCGCGTCCCTCCTCAGGACGAACCGGGAGTGCGCCGCAAGTCCCATACGGACTCATACCTCGGAGGGTGTCGGGTCCGGTTCCGCCGACGCGCAGTAACCGCGCGGTGCCCGGGGGAGTTGGCCGGAGGTGACCCGTCCGCCCAGGCACCGAGGAACCCCATGCGCCGTCGCCGCCTCGTCCCCGCTCTCGCCACCGCCACCGCAACCGCGGTGTTCGCCCTCGCCCCGGCGGCCTGGGCGACGCCGCAGGTCCCGGCCGACAAGCCGCAGGTGCTGAGCCGCTGGACGCAGACCAGCGCCGCCAGCCACCACGAATGGGCCGAGGCCCGCGAGCACCGGGAGGCCTGGGCCGCGTACGGCTTCGACTGGTCGACGGACCACTGCACCTCGTCCCCCGACAACCCCTTCGGCTTCCCCTTCGCGGACGCCTGCGCACGCCACGACTTCGGTTACCGCAACCACCGCGCGGCAGGACTGTTCCCGGCCGCCAAGGCCCGGCTGGACCTGGCGTTCCACGCGGACCTGAAGCGGGTCTGCGCGCAGTACTCGGGCTCCCGCAGGAGCTCCTGCGACGGCACCGCGTGGACCTACTACCAAGCGGTGCGACTTCTCGGAATTTCCTAGAGGTCACACGGCCGATGCCGCCGCTGACGGGGACGCCCGCTCAGCAGCACAGGACCGGGACGTGCTGGACCAGGTTGTTGCCGAAACCGCCCCGGTTCCAGGGCTGTTCGAGGGGCTGCGTGCCGCCCTCGGCGTCCGTGGCGCGGACGGTGAGCGTGTGGCGGCCCGGCGCCGCCGCCCAGACACAGGACCAGGCCTGCCAAGCCCACCGGTGCGGCCCCGGCGGCGCGACCTCGGCCCGGGTCCAGGAGCGGCCCCCGTCGGCGCTCACGTCCACCCGTGCGACGGCCCCGTGGCCGGACCAGGCCCGCCCCTCCAGCGGTACGGGGCCGGGGTGCACGACACGGGTGCGGGACATGAAGTCGGGGAATCCGGGCGGGACCATCAGGGCGCGCGGCGCGATCCGGGTGACCGGCTCGCCGGGGTCGTCCGGATCGTCGGCGGCCCGCCGGTAGCGGTAGGCCACGGCCTGCTGGAATCCGGTGAACGGCGCGTCGACGAGGGTGATCTCGCGCAGCCACTTGACGTGCGCCATGCCGTACCAGCCGGGGACGACCAGCCGCAGCGGACACCCGTGCTGCGGGGGCAGGGGCAGGCCGTTCATGGCGTAGGCGATCAGCACCTCGGGGTCGTCCCCGGTGGCGGCGGCCACCGGCAGGCTGCGCCGGTAGTCCTGCTCGACGCCGCGTTCGACGCCGTGGTCGGCGCCCGTGAACACGGCCTCGACGGCGTCCGGCCGCACCCCGGCCCCGGCGAGCACCAGACGCAGCGGTACGCCCGTCCAGTCGGCGGTGCCCACCGCCTCGACCAGCCACGGCTGGCTGACCGGCCGGGGCGTCAGGCGGGCCCGGCCGTTGCCCGCGCACTCCATGGTGACGCGGTGGGTGACCGCGGGGAACGCGCGCAGGGCGGCGAGGTCCAGGGTCAGCGGGGTACGGACCCGGCCGCCGACGGTGAGGGACCAGCCGGCCGGGTCGGCGGCGGGTATGTCGTAGTGGACCAGGACGTAGTGCAGTCCGGGCGGTGTGACCTCGTAGCGCAGGGCCTCCAGCGGAAGCCCGTGGTTGCGGGCCGCGAGCGCCAGCTCCTCCGGGCCGATGCCCTCACCGGGCGACGCGATGCGGCCCGGGGTGCTGACATCCTGCACCGACGCCTGCTCCATCTCCTCATGGTCGCGCGTGCTGCCGCTGCCGCGCCACCGCTGCCGTGCCGCCGCCGTGCCCCGCCGCGCGCCACCGCTGCCGTCACCGTGCGACCGGTCAGGCCTACGGCGGCACCAGGTGGCGGGTGAACCAGTCGCGGGCCAGGCCGGCCACCTCCTCCAGGGCTCCCGGCTCCTCGAAGAGGTGGGTGGCCCCCGGGACGATCTCCAGCCGGCTCTCGCAGCGCAGCTCGCGCTGGGCCCGGCGATTGAGGTCGAGCACCGTCGAGTCCCGGCTTCCCACGATCAGCAGCGTGGGGGCCCGTACGGCGGCGAGCCGCGCACCGGCCAGGTCCGGCCGGCCGCCGCGGGACACCACGGCGCCGATCTCGGCGCCCGTCTCCCCGGCCGCCCACAGCGCTGCCGCGGCCCCGGTGCTCGCTCCGAACCAGCCCGTCGGGAGGGACTCTCGGCGGCGCAGCCAGGCGGTGGCGTCCGCGAGCCGCCCGGCCAGGGTCTCTATGTCGAAGACATTGGCCCGGTCGGCCTCCTCGTCGGGCGTGAGCAGGTCGAGGAGCAGGGTGGCGAGGCCCGCCCGGTTGAGGTCCGCCGCCACCGACCGGTTGCGCGGGCTGTGGCGGCTGCTGCCGGAGCCGTGCGCGAACACCACGACCGCCCCGGCATCCTCCGGCAGGGCGAGGTCCCCGGCCAGGACGAGGCCGCCGGCGTCCACCTCCACCTCGGCGGCCCGGACGGGCGGGCGGGTGACGGGGTCGGCCGCCGCCCGCGCCAGCAGGAAGACGACCTCCTCGTCGGGGGTCTGGGAGAAGTCCTGGTACCACTCGCCGACGGCACGGAAGGCGTGCGGTGTGGCCAGGCACACCACCTCGTCGGCCGCCGAGCCCAGCCGGGCGACCGCGTCCGGCGGGGCCACCGGAACGGCCAGCACCACGCGGGCCGCGCCCAGCGCCCGTACGACCTCGCACGCGGCGGCGGCCGTGGCCCCGGTCGCGATCCCGTCGTCCACGACGATCACGGTCCGGCCGTCCAGGGGCACCCGCGGCCGGTCCCCGCGGAACCTCGTGGCCTGCCGGGTGAGCTCCGCCTCCTCGGCGTGCTCGACCGCCTCGATGTCCTGCGGTCCCAGGCGGCTGCCGCGGACGATGTCCTCGTTGATGACGCGTACGCCGCCCTCGCCGATGGCGCCGAAGCCCAGCTCACGGTGGTGGGGGACGCCGAGCTTGCGCACCACGATCACATCGAGCGGGGCGCCGAGCGCGCGGGCCACCCGGTAGGCGACCGGGACTCCGCCGCGGGGCAGGCCCAGTACGACGGGATCTTCCGCCTTCAGGTGCCGGAGCGCTTCGGCGAGCTTCTCGCCGGCCTCCGCGCGATGGGTGAACAGCACGATGGCTCACCCCCAACCCAGGGGAGACGGAAACCACGTACCCATCTCCTTCGACGCAACCGCATCCCCGGCCTTCCCGCAAGTCGGTCGGGGTACGGAGGTCGGGACGAGGTCAGGACGAGGTCAGTACGCGGCCGGGACCCGGCCGAGGAGCCGACCCGCCAGGTCGATGCCCACGACCGCGCCCCCGCCGGGGCTGTTGCCGCGCGCGCCCGCCCGCCAGGAGGCCCACGGCCGGGCGGGGCGCGGCTGCTCGTCGTGGCCGCCGGGGGGTGTGACCGACGGCGAACCGCCGGACCGTGATCTCGTCGAGGCCGAAGAAGGTGTTCGTCAGCCCGGCGGGCTCCAGCAGCGGCTGGTCCATGGCCTTCTCGAAGGACAGGCCGGTGACCGTCTCGGTGATCCGGCCGAGCAGGTTGTAGCCGGCCTGGCTGCAGGAGGCGCGGGTACCGGGCGGGGCGATCAGCGGCAGCTGGGGCAGGTGTGCCACGAAGCCGGCCAGGGTGTCGGCCTCGTCGCCGGTGAAGACGAGGTTCCATTCCAGGCCCGCGGTGTGGTTGAGCAGGTTCAGCACGGTGATCCGCTCCGCGGCGCGCCCGTCGGCGAGCTCCAGCTCGGGAACGTACCGGCGTACCGGGGCGTCCAGCTCCACCCGGCCCTCCGCGACCAGGCGCGTCAGCGCGGCGGCGGTGAAGGTCTTGGTCACCGACGCCAGGTGGAAGAGCGTGTGGTCGTCGACCGGCTGCGGGTGGTCGAGGTTGGTCACCCCGTGCGAGGCGCAGGCCTCCTGACCGTCCATCAGTACTCCGACGCAGGCCCCGGTAATGCCGAACTCCTCTGTGGTCACCTCGACGAACGTGGACAGTTCGCCCCGCCTCATCTCAGGTCTCTCCTGGGGGTGCGTGCCTGGTCCTGCCCGACAGGAGGACGATTCAGCCACCCGCTGACGACCCGCTGACGGCTCGCTGACACCGGTCCACGGCGGCTGTCGGCGGCGGCGGCTGTCGGCGGTCGGCGTTCGGCCGACGGTCGGACGAGCCGTGCGGTGGTGAGCGGTTCGGCGAGTTCGCGCAACTCGGCCTGCCGGCCCGTGAAGCCGGTCATCTGCAACGGGAACCGGCCCGGTACGACGGTCGGTGTCCGGCCGAACTCGCCGCGGAGCAGTGCGAGATGGGCGCACGGTGTCTCGAACGAGGGGCCGGCGCGCGCATCCGCGGCTCGGCCGGCGGCTCGCTCGGCGGATACCCGGCCACGGCGGTCGGCAGCCCGCTGCGGCCGGTTCGACCGCCGCGGCCTCGACCGGGCCGAGCGGAGCGATGCGCGCCGGGATCTCTTCGGCCGAGGCGGGGCGCCCAGCCCACCCCCGTGGGGCTCGGCGCGTTCGAACTGTACAGGTCGGTTCATATGAACTGAACTGATCAGTTCAGGGGCTGCTAGGCTGGCGCCCGACCGGTGGGGGACGGGTCGTGGATGTGAAGGCGAGCGGAGCGGTGATGGAAGAGACCCCGCGGGTGCCGACGGGCGACCGGGCCGCCCGCAAGCGGCTGGCGATCGTCAGGGCCGCGCGAACGGCCTTCGTGCGGGACGGCTTCAAGGTCGGCATGGACACGATCGCCGCGGAGGCCGGAGTCTCCAAGGTGACCGTCTACAACCACTTCGGCAACAAGGATGCGCTCTTCCTGGCCGTCATCGGGGACGCCCTCGAAGAGGCCCTGGGCGCGGCCGTCGAAGGCACCGCCGCCCGCCTGCAGGACATCGACGACCTCCGCACCGCGCTGGTGTGGACCGCCGAGGCCTGGGTGAAGGGCATGATCCGGCCCGACGTGATGGCGCTGCGCCATCTGGTGGTCAACGAGACCATCCGCTTCCCCGAACTGGGCCTGGCCTGGAAGCGGAGCGGCCCCGACCGGGTCCGTCCGGCCCTGCTCGACACCTTCGAGCGGCTCATCGCGGAGGGCCGCCTCGACATGCCGGACGTCGAAGTCGCCATCATCCAGTTCTACTCACTGGTGCTCTACCCGCACCTGATCCACAGCGCCTACGGCGTGGGTCTGCCCCAGGAGACCACCGCGGCCCTGAGCGAGACCGGGGTGGACATGTTCCTGACGTACTACAAGTACCGCCCGGCGCGGGACGCCTAGGGGGTGTCCTGCCGGTCAGGCCGGGCTCCGGGGCGGGTCCGGCGGAGCCGGCCCGCACGAAAGCCCTCCCCGGAGGGAGGGCTTGAGGTGGGACGTGAAGAGTGCCCCCGGCAGGACTCGAACCTGCGGCCAAGTGCTTAGAAGGCACCTGCTCTATCCACTGAGCTACGGGGGCCGGAAGGCGGCCTTGGTGGGCCTGGAGCCCCCGGTGGGGGTGGGGCTGAGGTCCTTGCCGGGTCAAGGATAGGGCTCCGATTGCCTTGTCCCGGCTGCTTCACTCGCGTGCCACGATGTGGAGGTTCGGTGAAGCGGTCCCGATAATCGCAGGCAGGTGCGATTCTCGCATCGCTTTTGCGCCGCGGCGCCCCTGGTGTTGTGCACTCGTTATGCCTGCGCCCCACTCGTCCGCCGTGCCCAGAATGTCCCACTGGAGTCGCGGTCGGCGCGCAGAGGACGTATAAGCTTCAAAAATGGTCCCAAATTGGGCATTCTTCGCATGTGGTGACCTTGGATGTTCGGCCTCAGCTGCTCGATGCCCTGTCCGCCCTGCGCGACCGGGTCGCGTCCGTGCGTCTGCCGCTGCCCCTGCCCGGCGCTCCGCGCGCCCGCCAGACCAGAGCCGAGCTGCTCGCGCAGCTCGACGACTACCTCGTACCCCGGCTGAAGGCGCCCGAGGCGCCGATGCTCGCCGTCGTCGGCGGGTCCACCGGGGCCGGTAAGTCCACCCTCGTCAACTCCCTCGTCGGCCGACAGGTCAGCGAAGCCGGGGTGCTGCGCCCGACCACGCGCACACCGGTGCTCGTCTGCCATCCGGATGACCACCACTGGTTCGCCGGAATGCGCGTACTGCCCGACCTGATGCGGGTCTGGGTGCCGCACGGGGAGGAGGAGGTGCCCCCCGCCGCCAGACCCCGGGCCCGCGACCGCAGACCGGCCGACACCCACGCGACCCGCGAGATGCGGATCGAGACCGTTTCCAGCCTGCCGCGCGGGCTCGCCATCCTCGACGCCCCCGACATCGACTCCCTGGTGGTCGAGAACCGGACCCTCGCCGCCCAACTCATCTGCGCCGCCGACGTCTGGGTGATGGTCACCACCGCCTCGCGGTACGCCGACGCCGTCCCCTGGCACCTGCTGCGCACCGCCAAGCAGTACAGAGCCACCCTCATCACCGTCCTCGACCGGGTCCCGCACCAGGTGCTCGCCGAGGTCTCGCGGCAGTACGGGGCCCTGCTCACCAAGGCCGGACTGGGCGACGTACCGCGGTTCACCGTCCCGGAGCTGCCCGAGTCCGCCGGCGGGGGCGGGCTGCTGCCGGCCAGTGCCGTCGCCCCGCTGTTCGCCTGGCTCGCCCACCACGCGCAGGACCCGGCCGCCCGGCAGTACGCCGTCGGGCGCACCGCGCTCGGCGCGCTGGACTCACTCAAGCGCCGGATGCCGGAGCTCGCCTCCGCCGTCGCCGCCCAGCACGCCGCCGCCGTACGGCTGACCTCGGCCGTCCAGGACGCGTACAAACGGGAGGGCAAGCGGGTCCGGGGCCGCCTCGACCACGGCGCCGTACTGTCCGGGGACGCGCTGACCCGGTGGCGCGGCTACCCGCTCGACACGAGCGCCGACGAACTGCTGGACTCGCTCGCCGAATCCCTCGCCGCGCTCCTCCAGTGCGCCGTCGCCGCCGCCGACGAGCGCATCGCCGAGGCCTGGCGGCGCGAGCCGGCCGCCGGCGCGGTCGCGCTGCCCGCGCCCGACCGGGAGGCGGGCGAGCGCATCGGCATGGCCGTACGCCGCTGGCGGCGGGTCCTGGAGGAACTCGCCGAGGAGGAGGTGGCCAAGAGCGACCGGCAGCCCGCACCCGACCCCGACGGCGTGGCCGCCCTGCTCGTCGCCGCCCTCCTCGGTGGCAAACGGGCCCGGCCCGCGGGGGAGAAGCTCGCCGAACGGATCGGCGCGCAGGCCGCCCTGCGGCTGCGCGACCGGGGCGGGGAACTGGTCGGAGACCACCTCGACCAGGTGCTGCGCGCCGAACGCGACCGCCGGCTCGCCCCGCTGGAAGCGCTCGAAGTGACCCCGGAACCACAGGCCGAGCTGATTGCCGCGCTGTCCGTACTGCAGAAGGAGAGGTGACGCGGTGACCGCCCTGACCGACCGCACCGACGACCGCTGGGACGACGGACTCATCGCGCGCTCGCGCCCCCGGGCCGTGGGCGGGAACCAGGACGAGGAGGGGGACGAGGGGTACGAGGGCGACGAGGGGGACGAGGCCCTCGTGCGGGCCGTCTCCGGCGCGGGCAGTGACGGCGGCAAGTCGACCGCGCCCCCGCTCAGCCCCGAGGGACAGGCCCTGCGGCTGCGCCTCGACGCGCTGCGCCAGCTGGTCGGGCTGTCCCGGACCAGGCTCGACGGAAAGACCCTCGCCGAGGCCGGGCGGGTACTGGACGAGGCGGCCGCGCGCCGGGGGCTGTCGCCCCAGCACACGGTCGTCGCGATCGCCGGAGCCACCGGAAGCGGCAAGTCCACTCTCTTCAATTCACTCGCCGGTGTGCAGATCTCCGAGATGGGGCTGCGCCGCCCGACCACCGCCGCTCCCATCGCGTGCAGCTGGTCGGACGGAGCCGCCGGACTGCTCGACCGGCTGGAGATCCCCGGGCGGCTGCGGCGCCGGCCACGCGAGACCTCGGAGGCGGAGGCGCTGCGCGGGATGGTCCTCGTCGACCTGCCCGACCTGGACTCGGCGGTCGGCGCGCACCGGGACCACGTGGACCGGGTGCTGGCGCTGGTCGACGCCGTGGTGTGGGTGGTGGATCCGGAGAAGTACGCGGACGCCGTGCTGCACGAGCGGTACCTGCGGCCGCTCGCCGGGCACGCGGAGGTGACCTTCATCGTCCTGAACCAGGTGGACCGGCTGCCCGGGGAGGCCGCCGACCTCGTACTGGACGACCTGCGCCGGCTCCTCGACGACGACGGCATCGCCCTCGGCGAGCACGGCGAGCCCGGCGCCACCGTCCTCGGGCTGTCCGCACTCACCGGGGAGGGCGTCGGGGAACTGCGCGAGCTCCTCGGCCAGTTCACCCAGGAGAAGGGCGCGGCCACCCGGCGGATCTCCGCCGACGTCGACCGCGCGGCCGTGCGTCTGCGACCGCTGTACGTGGCCGACGGGCACGCCGGGCCGGAGATCGGGGAAGCGGCGCGCGCCGAGTTCGAGGACCGGCTCGCCGAGGCGGTCGGGGCGTACGCGGCCGGGCTCGCCGCCGAGCGCGCGTGGCGCCGCAATGCCGGAAAGGCGTGCGGGACGCCGTGGCTGCGGCTGTGGCGCTGGTACGAGGGCCGCCGCGCGCCCCGCACCCTGGCGGGTCTGGCCGCCCTCGCGGCGATCGGCGGGCGCGGCCAGGCGGTCGCCGAGGCCCCGGTCGAGGAGGAGGTGACCGCACGTCAGCGGGTGGAGCAGGCCGTGCGGGCGGTCGCCGACGAGGCGGTGTCCGGGCTGCCCGACCCGTGGGCGCAGGCGGTCCGGGAGACCGCGGTGCGCGGCGCGGAGCGGCTCCCGGAGGCGCTGGACGAGATCGCGGTGACCCTCGGGGCGGCGGTCGCGGTGCCGAGCGTCAAACCGCCGCGGCCCACGTGGTGGCCGGCGGCCGTGCTGGGTCAGGCGGCCATGACCCTGCTGCAGATCTTCGGCGGGCTGTGGCTGGTCGGGCAGATCGTCGGGGTCCTGGAGCCGCGGCTGCTGCCGCCGGTGCTGCTGATGGTGGCGGGCATCATCGGCGGGCCGCTCGTGGAATGGTCCTGCTCGATCGCGGCCCGGGGCCCGGCGCGCAGGTACGGGCAGGACGCGGAGCGCAGACTGCGGCAGGCGGCGGCCGGGTGCGGCCGGGCCCGGGTGCTGGAACCGGTGGCGGCGGAGCTGCTGCGCTACCGGGAGGTGCGGGAGCAGTACGCCACGGTGGCCGCAGGGGGGAGCAGGTTGTCCACAACCCGGCAGTAATCCACAGGCCGGAGCGGGGACCGGCGGCCTGCCCCAGCATGGTTCGTACCTCGTACGGACGGTCCGTACGGATGGTCCGTACGAATCCGTACGGACCGGAACCATGGGGGAGGGCGGCCGGGATGTACGACACCCAGGTGACGCTGGTGGGCTATGTGGCGACGCAGATCGACTACAAGGAGACGGTGAACGGTCCGGCGGCGCGCTTCCGCCTCGCGGTGACGCCGAGGTACTTCGACCGGCGCAAGGACGCCTGGACGGACGGGACCACCAGCTTCTACACGGTGTGGGCGCGGCGGGCGCTCGCCGTGAATCTCGCCGGTTCCGTATCCGTCGGCGAGCCGCTGGTGGTGCACGGGCGGCTGCGGGTGCGGGAGGACCCGCCCGACGGAGAGGGCGGCAACCGGTGGTTCTCCGCGGAGATCGACGCGATGGCCATCGGACATGACCTGAACCGCGGTACCGCCGCCTTCCGGCGCGTGGTAAAGACGGAGACACCGCTGATGGGTACTCAGAAGGCGGCGGTGGTCTGAGTGTTCGAGACGGATAGGATTCCCCGGTACTCACGGGCACCTGGGTCTTTGGCCCGAAGGGGAAGACTGTGTCGATTGCCGTTCCCGCATCCTCCGCTCCTGATCCCACTCCTGCGTCCGCACCCGACCCTGTTCCCGCTCCCGCTCCAGATCCTGCTCCTGCTCCTGCCCCGGTTTCTCTCGAACCTCCCGCCGCGGTACGGAATTCCGCGCGGCGGCCGCTGGCGGTGGCCCTGCTGGCCGCGGCCCTCGCCACCGCGCCCGCGGCGCGGGCGGCCGCCGACTCCGGCCCGGTGGCGCCCAGGTCACCCGAGGGTGCGAGGGCCGTGCTGGACGGGCTGAAGACGTTCGGGCAGGCGGTCCTGCGGTCCGGGGACGGCTCGGTCCGGCAGATCCCGGCCGGGCTCTACGAGATGCGGGTCGACGGCGGCGGGATGCTCCAGACGTACGGGGTCGGCGTGACGGGCAACGCCCAGCCCCAGGCCCGGTACACGGAGAGCGGCTGGAGCGGCAGCCCGCTCGCCGGGAACCGGGAGGCGGGCCGGGTCCGCTGGGTCCTGGAACATTCCTACCCGCAGCACAACGATCTGGCCGGGCTCGCCAAGGCGGCCGGGGCCGGGGCCCTCACGGCGCAGAGCGCGGCCGCCGGGACCCAGGTGGCGATCTGGCGGCTGGCGGAGGGGGCGCAGGTCGAGGCCGCGGACCCGGCGGCCGAGAAACTGGCCGACTACCTGCAGCGGGCCGCCGGGCAGCTGCCGGAGCCACCGGCCTCGCTCGGGCTGGATCCGGGCGACGTGTCGGGGGCCGTGGGCACCCGGCTCGGCCCGGTGACCGTGCGGACCGGGGCGCCGAGCGTGTCGGTCATCCCGGACGCGGCGGCGGTCGCGATGGGGGTGCGGGTGGTGGACGCCGAGGGGCAGCCGCTGACCACCGCCGTCAACGGGAGCCGGCTGTACTTCGAGGTGCCCGCGGGCACCCCCGACGGGACCGCATCGGTCACCGTCCAGGGCGCGACCAAGGTGCCGGTCGGGCGGGTCTTCACCGGCGAGCTGCCGGCCCACGCCCAGATCGTGGCCGGCTCCAGCGAGTCCGCGGCCGCCGCCACGGCCACGGCGGTCTGGCCGCAGCCCCCGGTGCCGGCGCCGGGAGGTACCTCGGGCGATGCCTCGGGAGCGGGTTCCGGCTCGGCGGCCGAGGTGCTGGGCGAGCGGTCCGCGGCCCTCGCGACGACCTCCCCGGACGAGGAGCGGCTGGCGACCAGCGGCAGCTCGGCGGCCACCCCGGTCATCGCCTCCCTGGCGGTGGGCCTGGTGGTCCTCGGCGGCCTGGTGGTGCTGCTGCTCCGCAAGCGCCCGCTGGACGAGGAGGACACGCCCTGAGGTCCTGAGGGGTGTCCTGACGGTCGGACCGCGCAGCCGACCGGATGGGCCCGATGGGCCGGGTGGCCGCGCGGACCGGTTCGGATCCGCCGCCCGGGGTAAGGGCAGAAGATGGCTGATCAAGAGCTGACCTGGTCCGGCACCTTCGCCCGGTGGGACCGCCGGCTGTTCGACGCGGTGGCCCGGCGGCACTGGCCCGGGGCCGACCGGGTGCTGCCGCGGCTCGGCCGGGCCGCGAACCACGGGGTGCTGTGGGGCGGGGCCGCCGCGGCGATCGCGGTCTTCGGATCGAACGGCGCCCGCAAGGCCGCCGTGCGCGGGGTCGCCTCGCTCGCGCTGGCCTCCGCGACCATCAACACCGTCGGCAAGTGGTCCGTACGCCGGCCCCGGCCGCTGCTGGAAGGCGTGCCCCTGACCCGGCAGCTGGCCACACAGCCGCAGACCACCTCCTTCCCGTCCGGGCACTCCGCGTCGGCCTTCGCCTTCGCCACCGGGGTGGCGCTGGCCTCCCCGGGCTGGGGGGCCGTCCTCGCCCCGGTCGCCGCGTCCGTGGCGTTCTCCCGGGTCTACACCGGGGTGCACTACCCCTCCGACGTGCTCGTGGGAGCGTCACTGGGGGTGGCCGCCGGGTTCGTCGTACGCCGCCTCGCGCGCGACGCGCAGGAGGCCCGGGTCGTGCCGGGCGACGAGCGGACGGCCGCCGGGGCCCCCGCGCTGCCCGACGGGGCCGGGCTCACCGTGGTGGTCAACACCGGGTCGGGGACGGCCGCCGCCGGGGGTCTCGACATACTGCGCACCCGCCTGCCCGCGGCCGAGGTGATCGAGTGCGAGGGCCCGGAACTGTCCGCCACGCTCGCCAAGGCGGCCTCGCGGGCCACCGTGCTCGGGGTCTGCGGCGGCGACGGCACGCTCAACGCGGCCGCCACCGCCGCACTGCGGGCCGGGGTGCCGCTGGCCGTGTTCCCCGGCGGCACCCTCAACCACTTCGCGATGGACTTCGGCCTCGCCGGAGCCGAGGCGACCTGCGAGGCCGTGGCGCAGGGCCAGGCCGTCCGCGTCGGCGTGGGCCGTTTCTCCCCGGGGCCCGGGGGAGAGCCCGGCTACTTCCTGAACAACTTCAGCATCGGCGCCTATCCGGAACTGCTCGGCCACCGGCTGCGCTGGGCCCCGCGCATCGGCGGCGGCCCGGCCGCGCTGCTGGCGGCCTGGCGGGTGCTGCGCTCCCAGCGGCCCGTGCGGCTGCGGCTGGCCGGACGGCCCCGGAGCGTATGGCTGCTCTTCGCGGGCAACGGCACCTACCACGGCACCGGTCCCACGCCCCGCCGCCGCGACCATCTCGGCGAGGGCCTGCTGGACCTGCGGCTCGTCCACGGCGGTGGCCGCCCCGGCCCGCGGCTCCTGGCCGCCGCCTTCACCGGGCCGCTGAGCCGCTCCCCGATCCACGTGGCCACCCGCCTGCGCAGCCTGCGCATCGGGGACATCCCCGCGGGCACCCCGCTCGCGTACGACGGCGAGTACGCCGACGCCCCGACCGACCTCGTCCTCGACGAGCTCCCCGACGCCCTGACCGTCTACCGCCCCCGCTGACGGGTCAGGTGTCGGTCAGGCGTCGGCGCCGGTCGGGCCCGGACTCACCCCCAGGTCGGCCCGCATGAGGCCGCGCATGTTCTTCCATTGGTTCCCCAGCTGCAGCAGCTCGGTCTGTATCTCCTCGAACGACCAGCCGGGGTGCGGGATGCCGTCCTCCAGGTGCAGGGTGCGGCTGTACACGCCGGCCAGGGTCGCCGTCATCGCGTCCAGCTCCTGCAGCACCGCGTCCGAAGCGACCATCTGGGCCTCCGCGAAGGCGGTGTGCATGGCGTGCCGCGTCTCCTCCAGATCGGCCCGCGCCTGCGCGGTGGCCTCGCCCTTGTGGACGAGCCACAGGTACTTCATGAGCTCGATGCGGTAGCGGCGGTAGCCGGAGTTCGCCGTGACGTAGCAGGCCCGCCGCTTCTCCACCCCCGCCACGCGCTGCTCGCGCACCCACTGGGCGTCGGCCGCCCGCTCCTGCCGTTCGAACTGCTCCGTCTGCACGCGCGCGAGCACGCGCTGGGAGAGGATCGGCGCGAGCAGGGTGCCGGTCACCGCGACGATCGCGCCGGCGAGCGCCAGCAGCGCGTTGTTCACATGTACCTCCGTGTACGGCTGACGGAGGCCGCGCCCCCGCACTCCCCGCCATCCTGCCCGGCCCCGGCCCCGGGCGGCGCGGGGGCCCGTCCCGCGGGGCGTGCGTCCTGGGCTCGCGCACCGACGATGACCGACAGTGACCGGACTCGGAGGCTCCCCCTCCGGTCGCGTCGCAGGTCAGGGACCCCTGACCTACCCATTCGCCCGAGGGTATGGACGTACGGCAAGATGGGGTGTATCTGCCCACCATCGATCTGCCGGACGGTTTCTCTTGGCTGAGTTCATCTACACCATGCGCAAGACGCGCAAGGCGCACGGCGACAAGGTGATTCTTGATGACGTCTCCTTGAACTTCCTGCCCGGCGCGAAGATCGGTGTGGTCGGCCCCAACGGCGCCGGTAAGTCCACCGTTCTGAAGATCATGGCGGGCCTGGAGCAGCCGTCCAACGGTGACGCCTTCCTGTCGCCCGGCTTCACCGTCGGCATCCTCATGCAGGAGCCCAAGCTCGACGAGTCGAAGTCGGTCCTGGAGAACGTCCAGGACGGCGCCGCCGACGTCATGAAGAAGCTCAAGCGCTTCAACGAGGTCGCCGAGCTGATGGGCGTCGAGTACACCGACGCCCTCATGGACGAGATGGGCAAGCTCCAGGAGGACCTGGACCACGCCAACGCGTGGGACCTGGACGCCCAGCTGGAGCAGGCCATGGACGCCCTGGGCTGCCCGCCCGGCGACTGGCCGGTCACCACCCTCTCCGGTGGCGAGAAGCGCCGCGTGGCGCTCTGCAAGCTGCTGATCGAGGCCCCGGACCTGCTCCTCCTCGACGAGCCCACCAACCACCTCGACGCCGAGTCGGTGAACTGGCTGGAGCAGCACCTCTCGCAGTACAAGGGCGCCGTCGTGGCCGTCACCCACGACCGGTACTTCCTGAACAACGTCGCCGAGTGGATCCTTGAGCTCGACCGCGGCCGCGCGCACCCCTACGAGGGCAACTACTCCACCTACCTGGAGAAGAAGGCCACCCGCCTCAAGGTCGAGGGCCGCAAGGACGAGAAGCGCCAGAAGCGCCTCAAGGAAGAGCTGGAGTGGGTCCGCTCCAACGCCAAGGGCCGCCAGACCAAGTCCAAGGCACGCCTCGCCCGCTACGAGGAGATGGCCGCCGAGGCGGACAAGATGCGGAAGCTGGACTTCGAGGAGATCCAGATCCCGCCGGGCCCGCGTCTGGGCTCGATCGTGGTCGAGGTCAACAACCTCTCCAAGGCGTTCGGCGACAAGGTCCTCATCGACGACCTGTCCTTCACGCTGCCGCGCAACGGCATCGTCGGCATCATCGGCCCGAACGGCGCCGGCAAGACCACGCTCTTCAAGATGATCCAGGGCCTGGAGGCGCCGGACTCCGGCTCCGTCAAGGTCGGCGAGACCGTCAAGATCAGCTACGTCGACCAGTCCCGCGCCAACATCGACCCCAAGAAGACCCTCTGGGCGGTCGTGTCGGACGAGCTCGACTACATCAACGTGGGCCAGGTCGAGATGCCGTCCCGCGCGTACGTCAGCGCCTTCGGCTTCAAGGGCCCGGACCAGCAGAAGCCGGCCGGCGTCCTGTCCGGTGGTGAGCGCAACCGCCTCAACCTGGCGCTGACGCTCAAGGAGGGCGGCAACCTGCTGCTCCTCGACGAGCCCACCAACGACCTCGACGTCGAGACCCTGTCCTCGCTCGAGAACGCGCTGCTGGAGTTCCCCGGTGCGGCCGTGGTCATCTCCCACGACCGCTGGTTCCTCGACCGGGTCGCCACGCACATCCTGGCGTACGAGGGCGAGTCCAAGTGGTACTGGTTCGAGGGCAACTTCGAGTCGTACGAGAAGAACAAGGTCGAGCGGCTCGGCGCGGACGCGACCCGTCCGCACCGTGCCACCTACAAGAAGCTCACCCGAGGCTGAGGTCGCGGTCATGGCCAGACACCACTACCGGTGCCCCCTGCGCTGGGCGGACATGGATGCCTTCGGGCACGTCAACAACGTCGTCTTCCTCCGCTATCTGGAGGAGGCGCGGATCGACTTCATGTTCCGCCTCGCGCCGGGGGAGGGCAGTGAGTCCTTCACGGGCGGGTCCGTCGTGGCCCGTCACGAGATCGACTACAAGCTGCCCCTCGTGCACCGCCACGAGCCGGTCCTCATCGAGTCCTGGGTGACCCGGATAGGCGCCGCGTCCCTGACCATCCGCTACGAGGTCAAGGACGAGGCGACCGAGGACGCGCCCGAGACGGTCTACGTACGCGCCGAGACCGTGGTCGTGCCCTACAAC
Organism: Streptomyces sp. NPDC001549; assembly: GCF_042894025.1. NCBI lineage: Bacteria > Bacillati > Actinomycetota > Actinomycetes > Kitasatosporales > Streptomycetaceae > Streptomyces > Streptomyces sp. NPDC001549. The sequence goes on along the minus strand of NZ_JBIAVJ010000002.1, from coordinate 204,028 downwards.
CTCGCCGCGGGGCGGCCCCGCCGCATCACGGCCGAGGAGAGGCACTTCCTCGAGGAGTACCTCGACGAACCCGCGACCGGGTCCGAGTCCGGCACCGGCCGGGAAGGGCCCCTCGCGGCATGAACGACCAGCTGCGCTTCGCCGATTCCGGGGAGGCGGCGGACCTCGCCGCCTTCCTGGGCCGGCTGGTGCACTACGACCGCGCCGCCGCCGTACGCCTCCAGGCGGGCGGCGGCGCGCTCGCCGTCTTCGGACGGCCGCCGTCCTTCGACATCCTGGCCATCCGCACGGTGCGGCTCGCCGCACCCGTCGCGATGCCGCTGGACCTGACGGTGTCCGCGGGTGAGCTGCTGGAGTCCGTGGACGAGGCCTCGGCCGAGGCCACCGTGCCCGGGCCGGTCACCGGACCGCCCTGGGCCGGCGTGCTTCCGCCCCGCGGCGGCTGGCGGCAGGTTCCGGGGCTGCCCGGCCCCGAGGCGATGGGAGCGGCCGTGGCCGCCGCCGTCGCCGAGTTCCGGGCCCGGGACGAGGCCCTGCCCGTGCAGCACCGGACCCGGTCCGAGCGCGACCGCATCGGCCGCGAGATCTGGTCCCGCACCCTGGGCGACACCGAGCTCCCGCTGCGCGCCGTGCACGCCGCGCAGTCCCTGGGCTTCCTACGGCCGGTACGGGCCGCCGTGCCCGCCCCCGCCCCCCTGCCCGGCGCCCCCGCCTCCGACCCCGTGGCGCTGCTCGCCGCCGGGACCTGGCTGCGGCTGCGCACCCCGTACGGATCCGTCGCCATGCGCCGCCCCGGCGTCACCGGCGGCCTGGGCGCCCTCCAGGTCCGGCCGGTCTAGTGCTGTGACCCGGTGAACCTTTCCGGTCACAGCACCAGCTCGCGCCTCCGCCGGGGCTGATTGATCCGGGACTACCCGTTGAAGCTGTGGACGTGGTTCGGGCGGCTCACGACGAACTCGTTCATGAGGATCGTCCGCGAGGTCGAGTCCGAGGTGTTCGAGCACCACTCGAAGGCGCGGTGCGGGACCACCTCCTGATAGCGGTCCCGCCATTCGGCGCCGTCGGGCGCGTAGGCGTAGCAGTACCAGATCGGGTTGAAGTTGACGTCGCCGCCGAAGACCGTGGAGCTCTGCCCGGGGCCGATCCTCCACCAGCCCTTCTTCACCCAGCTGCTGCCGTCGGAGCAGTTGGGCTGGTGCCACTCGACCATCGTCCAGATTTCCGTGTGGTAGTTGTTCTGGAGCCTCAATGACATGACGCGCCTCCTACTCGGATTCCGGCTGCCTGCGGGCGGCCGGGCTGCCGTCGGACCGGACCGGGGTCGCCGGCCCCAGACTGGGACTCGATGCGCTCGTGCTCACCGCTTGTGCCTGGCCGGAGCCGGCAGCAGGCCGGCCCGAGGTGAGCACGCGTTCCAGTGCCTCTTCGTCCGCATCGGTAGTCGGATCCGCACCGTCGGTAGTGTCGTGGGACATGAGTCTCCTGCTCTCCGTGGGTTGGTTGGTGCGCAGGAGAGGTTCCCGGCAGGAGAGCCGTGTATCGCGAAGAGCGCACTCTTGCCCCGTACGGGCCCCAGGGGGGGTGTCTTGCCGATCAGGCCGGGCTCGTGCTCTAGCCGGCCGTGTTGATCATCGACGCGGCGGCGTACGTCAGGTACTTCCACAGCTGCGCCTCGTGCTCCGGCGCCAGACCCAGCTCGTCCAGCGCGACCCGCATGTGCGTCAGCCACGCGTCGTGGGCGGCCGCGTCCACCTGGAACGGCGCGTGCCGCATCCGCAGGCGCGGGTGGCCGCGGTGCTGGCTGTAGGTGGTCGGACCACCCCAGTACTGCATCAGGAACAGCGCGAACCGCTCCTCGGCGGGGCCCAGGTCCTCCTCCGGGTACATCGGGCGCAGCAGCGGGTCCTCCGCGACCCCCTGGTAGAAGCGCCGGACGAGGCGGCGGAAGGTGTCCTCGCCGCCCACCTGCTCGTAGAAGGTCTGCTCCTGAAGCGTGCCCCGCGGAATCTCATTCACCCGACCATCGTCTCAGACGCCCGGATCCAGGACCGAGGTCCTAGGACCATCCCCCGAAGCCCTCGCAGGCCCCCTCAAGCCCCTCAGCCCCCTCAAGACCCCCGTGCCCCCTCGCGTTCGCACCCGGCGGCCCGGCGCAGGACAGTGGAGGCATGGCCGCACACACCGCGCACACCGAGACACGGGACCTGCGGGAGACCGCGCACGCCGCCCAGGTGCGGGAGCTGACCGCCGCCGGCGTGCTGGAGGACCCGCGCTGGCGGGCGGCCTTCGCCGCCGTGCCCCGGCACGTGTTCGTCCCCTACTTCTGGACCGGCCGCGGCGCCGGCCACGAGCGGCTCTGGGCGCAGGACCCCGACCCCGAACGCCGGGCCCGCTGGCTGCGCGGGGTCTACGTCGACACCCCGCTGGCCACGCGGATGCGCGACGGCCTGCAGGTCTCCTCCAGCAGCCAGCCGTCCCTGATGGCGAAGATGCTGGCCGCCCTGGACGTGCGCGACGGCGACGACGTCCTGGAGATCGGCGCGGGCACCGGCTACAACGCGGCCCTGCTCTGCCACCGGCTCGGCGAGGAGCACGTCACCACCGTGGACCTGGACGAGGAGATCACCGAGTCCGCGCGGGCGCACCTGGCCGAGCTCGGCTACCACCCGGTGGTGGTCACCGGGGACGGGGCGCGCGGCTGCCCCGCCCGGGCCCCGTTCGACCGGATCATCGTGACCTGCACGCTGCCGCTGATCCCGCACGCCTGGCTCGGCCAGTGCCGGCCCGGGGCACGGATCCTGGCGCCGCTGTCGACCGGCCTGATCGCGCTGACCGTCCAGGACGCCGGCTTCGCCGAAGGCAACTTCCTGCACACCTCGGCGTACTTCGTCCCGCTGCGCGGTGCCACGGCCGCCCCACCGCCCTACCCGGCCGGTACGGAGTACGGGCTCCCGTACGAGCTGGTGGAGAACGAGCGCTTCCAGTTCATGCTCGTGCTGACCGCGGGCGTACTGCACCCCCGCGAGGCGCTGGACCTGTGGCGCCGCGAGGGCCGCCCGGCCCGGGAGCGCTTCGGGGTCTCGGTCAGCACCGAGGGCCAGTGGTCGTGGCTCGACGATCCCCAGGGGCCGTACGTGTGGCCCCTGGGGGAGGGGTGAATCAGCCGCGGCGGATCGTGATCGTCGTCCAGGCGCCCACGTGGACCCGGTCGCCGTCGGCGAGGGGGACCGGGACGTAGGGCTGGATCGGCTCCTCGCCGCCGTTGATCGTGGTGCCGTTGGTGGAGTTCTGGTCCACCACCGCCCAGCTGAGGTCGGGCTGCTGGACGAGCACCGCGTGCTGGTGGGAGACGCCCGGGTCCTCCGGGGGCACCGACAGGTCGATGTCGGGGGACTCGCCCGTGGAGGCGCGGCGGCGGCCGATGGTGATCTGGCCGCCGGACAGCGGAAGGTGCTGCTCCGGGGAGTAGGCGGGCAGGTTCAGCCCGGCGGCCTCGGGGCCGCTGCGCTGCATCATCGCCATGAAGTACGAGCGGTCGGGCGCGATCGTCGCGCTCCAGGCGCCCCCGCCCTGGGGCGGGAAGGGCTGGTGCTGCGGCGGAGGCTGCTGCTGGTACTGCTGCTGGGGCGGCGGTCCCTGCTGCTGGTACTCCTGCTGGTACTCCCGCTGTTGCTGCGGCGGGGGCTGCTGCTGGTACTGGGGCTGCGGGGCCCGCTGGTACTCCAGCGGCGACTCGTGCGCGGGCGGCGGCAGCAGCCAGTCGTCCTCGCGCTGCAGCGGCTCGGCCGGCCGGTTGACCCGGGACGGCCGCGAGCCCTGGTATTCGAAGTGGTCCTGGGCGTAGGTCCCGGGAGCGGGCACGGGCGGCGGAGGCGTACCGCGGCCTCCGGCACCGCCACCGACGCCGGCACCCGTCGCCTGGGGTCCCGGTTCCGGGGCCGGCGGGGCGTACGCAGTCGGCGTACGGGTGAGGAAGTTGTAGCGGCATTCCTCGCAGAACGGGGCCATGGCCTCGCGCGGGGTCCGGCACTGCGGGCAGAGCTCGGCCTGGGCGGTCGGTTCACTGGCGGTCGGGGGGAAGCCGTAGCCGTAGGACGGCACCGGGGGCGGGCCCTGGGAGGCAGCCATGCGGTGGCCGCAGACCTCGCACCAGTCGTCGGACGCGGACTGGTGCCCGTTCGGGCAGGTCGGCATGGCGGCGCTTCCCCCTTCTTCTCCCTGCGTCATCACGTCAGGTCTTCTCAGGTCTTCTTCACTCGGACGGTCTGCGTCGAACGCGTGTCAAGAGTCATCTCGTCGGCATCGGCAACCTTCGCTTTCAGCCGCACAGTACCCGCCACCGCGTCCACCACATCCACCACCTTCGCCAGGAGTCGCGCTGTGTCGGCGTTTCCGGAGGAACTCGCCAGCTGTACCGCACGCCCCAGCTTGGCCGTGGCACCACCGACATCGCCCATTTTGCGGGCTTCCAAACCTTGCTGGATAGCCTCTGCCAGCTCCGCCTGTCCGGTGTAGTGGGCGACCTGCGCGTTGATGGCGGTGGACGCCGCCAGATCGTCCGTCCACACCGCGCGCACCAGGCCCTGGGCCAGGACGGTCGGTTTCTCGTCCGGCCCGCCCGCCGTGGCCGGCAGCACGAGCGTGGCGCGGGCGGCGAGCATCTCCTGGCCCACGGTGGCCGTCGGGACGCGGACGCACACGTGGTACTCGCGGGACTCGTCGCCCCACGACCCGGTCGGGTAGTCGCCGGCGCGCGGGCCCGCCTCGGTGCGGCGGTCGGTCAGGTCCTGGAGGACGGGAGCCACCTGCTTGACGTACTGGATCTCCACGCCGACCGGGGTCCACAGGCGCAGCGCGACGTCCGCGACCTCCTTGCCCATGACGTTCTCCATCATGCGCGTGAAGTCCTCGGCGAGATGGGCCGGGTCGGCCACGATGTCGGCGGAGCCGAGCAGCGCGTTCGCGATCCCGGTGACCTCCTTGACGTCCCAGTCGGTGCCCACCCCGCGGGCGTCGCAGGTGAAGCGGCCCGCGCAGGCGTCGAGGGTGGCGCGGAGCACGGCCGGCTCCTCGTGCTCGTTGCGGCCGTCGGTGAGCAGGACGCCGTGCCGGATGGCGGCGGTGGAGCCGCGCAGCAGGCCGTCGGCGAGGCGCAGCCAGGTGCCGATGGCGGTGCCGCCGCCGGAGCTCAGCCCGCGCAGGGCCTCCTTGGCCTGGGCGCGGGTGGTCGCGTCCGCGACCGCGAGGCGCCCCTGGCCGGGGTAGACCTCCTTGGCCACGTGCGTACCGGCGATCACGGCGAAGGCGGTGCCGTCGCGCAGGGTGTCGACGGCGGCCGCCGTGGCCTCACGGGCGCCGCGCATCTTCTCCGGCGGGTACTCCATGGACCCCGAGCAGTCGACCATGAGCACCACGGCCGCCGTGCCGTCGGCGACCGGCGTGCGCGTGGCGGCGGCACCGCCGGTGGCGGTCACCGTGACGATCGCGTGGACGTCCCGTCCGCCCTCGGGGAGAAACTCGTTCTGGTACACCTCCACGCTGAACCGCGGGGCACTCGGCTTGGCGAAATTCGCCATCGGTTGGACTCCTAGGGGGCTCGGGCAGGCGGGTCAGACCTGCGGGCGCGCTTCCACTTCCTATTCCGGTCCTGCCGCCGGGCCCGGCTCCGCATCCGGTCCCGGTTCCTGCTCGGGGTGCGTGGCGAACGGCACGACCGCCACGGTGACGTTGTCGTGGCCGCCGCCGTCGAGTGCGTACCCCACCAGTACCTGGGCGCTGTGCAGCGGGCGGGTCGCGGCGTCGGCGGGTACCACCTGGGCCATCTCCCGCGCGGATTCCGCGTAGTTCCACAGTCCGTCGGTGCAGACCACCACCACCCCGGGGTGGTCGGGCTTGAAGATCGCGGTGTGCGGTTCGAGGTCGTACGCGTCGGCCCCCAGCCAGCCGGTGATGGCGTGCGCGCGGACGTCCGCGTAGGCCTCGGCCTCGCCCATCAGACCGGCGGCGACCATCTGGGCGGCCCAGGAGTCGTCCTCGGTGAGGCGGCGGGGCAGGGCGGCGCGGTCGTCGGGGACCCAGTAGGCACGGCTGTCGCCCACCCAGCCGATGGTCAGCAGGCCGCCGCTCACGACGGCGCCGACCAGGGTGCAGGCGGGGGCGTTCTGCGCGCCGGGGGTCTCCGGGGCCAGGGCGTTCACCGCTTCGGCGGCGGCCAGGATCGCCTCGTGCATGGCCTCCTGGGGGTGGGCGCCGCGCGGGAGCGCTTCGAGCAGTGCCTCGTTGGCGGCGACGGCCGCGGCGGCCGACGCCTCGTCGGGGCGGCTGGCGGAGGAGACGCCGTCGCAGACGATGGCCACGGTGGCGGCGGAGCCGTCGGGCAGGGCGGTGGCCGACACGGCGAACGAGTCCTCGTTGCGGTGGTGGCGCAGGCCCCGGTCGGTGACGGCGGCGACGCTCCCGAGCTCCTCCTCGATGTGGTCGCGCTCGCGGGGCTGCGCGTGCCCGCAGTGCTCGCAGTACCCGTCGGTGTCGACGTGCCCGGCGCGGCAGGCGACGCAGGTCTTCCCGCCGGCCGGTCCGCCGGCCGGTCCGCCGGCCGGTCCGCCGGCCGGTCCGCCGGGATGGGGCGGATTCTCGTACGGGGCCTCGCCCGTGCCCCAGGGCGTCCCCTCCCCAGGTGTGCCGGGGTCGCCGCCGGGCCGGTCGTGGCGGGTCTCGGGGCCGTCCGCCGCGCCGTACGGGTGCTCGGCCGCGCCCCACGGGGTACCTTCCGGCGGGGTGCCGGTGCCGTACGGGTTCCCGTGGCCCGAGGCCGCGTAGGTGACCCCGGCCGGACCCTGCCGCGGCTCCGGTTCCGGCTCCGGCTCCGGTTCCGCCGGGGCGGTGACCCAGGCGGCCGGGTCGCCGACCAGCGTCGGCGCGGCCGCGGCCACGCTGCCCCAGCCCGGGGCGGGCCCGGCGGCGGCATGCGGGACGCCGGGAGCCTGAGCGGGGGCCGGACTCCCGTAACCGCCCGCCGTGCCGCCCGCGGCGGCCGACCGGGCTGGCGGCGCTGGTGGGATGGGGATGGTCGGGTGGTCCACGGCGGCCGGGGGAGGAGCGCTCACGGCGTGGCCGCAGACGCCGCAGAAACGGTCACCCTCCTCCAGGGGTTCCGCGCAGCTGGGGCAGCCCGACAGCCGATGCATCGACATCACTCACACCCACGTCCGGGGACGGAAACGGTTTGCCCGCTCCACCAGTTCGATCCTCTCCTCGCCACGCCGCGCCAGCCGTGCGAGGACGCGGTACGAGCGCTCCAGTCCGAAGCGCAGGCCCCGCTCGTCCAGTTGACTGCCGAGCAGCGAGGTCCGACCGGGGTCGGAACCCCGGCTACCCGACAGTACCCAGTCCAGGGCCGAGCCCAGAACCTCCGTCGCCAGCCGCTCCTGCCGCTCCGGGTCCAGTCCGAACCGCCGCAGGGCTTCCACCTGGTCCGCGGCGGCCGCCAGGTCGGCCAGCAGCGGCTCCTGCGGGGACCGGTCGCGCAGACGTGCGCGTACGGCCGCCACCCGCGCGGCGGTGTAGTGGATGGACGCCTCGGGTACGGACTCCAGGGTGCGCACGGCCGCGTCCCGGTCCCCGGCGGCCAGCTGGACGCGGGCCAGCCCGAAGGCCGCGCTCACGAATCCCGGGTCGGTGATCCACACGAGCCGGTAGTACTCGGCGGCGTTGTCCAGCTGGCCCAGCACCTCCGCGCACAGTCCCAGCGCCAGCTTCGGCGCGGGCTCGCCCGGGAAGGCGTCGTAGATCGCGTCGAAGGACAGAGCCGCTATCTCGTCGTCACCGGTGGCCAGCGAGGCGATGCCACGGGCCCACACCACCCGCCAGTCGTCCGGATGCCGGGCCTCCAGATCCGCCAGAGTGTGTCCGGCCTCGGGCAGTTCGCCGAGCTCCAGGCGGGCCCGCAGCTCCCGCAGCCGCAACTCGGCCGAATCGGCCGGCGCCGCGCTCAGGGCGCCCAGCAGGTCGCCCGGCGCGGAGGCCAGCAGACCCGTCAGGAAACCGGCGTTCGGGTCCGCCGCGTCCACCAGCGGTACGGGCAGGGCCAGCGCGGTGTCGCGCCCGTCGAGGGCCGTCGCTCTCGCGGAGGCCGGCTCCGGGGACAGGAGTACGGGTACGGGTGCGGCCCCCGCGCCCTGGACCGCAGCGGGCGGCGCGGGTCGCGGACCCGGCACGCCCGTCACCCGCGTGGCGGTGGTCCCGAGCCCGGTCACGCCCGCGCCCGATCCGCCGGTCGCGGGTGCCCACGTACCCGGCATACCGCCGCCGGCCGCCCCGGACACGGGCGTGCCGCCGGGCGGGGTGCCGCCGACGGGTGTGCGCCCCTGCGGGCCGAGCGCCCCGGTGGCCGCCGCCCCGGGCAGGGCGGTGCCACCGGCCGCGTGCGCTCCGGCCGCCGCCCGGCCGCGGCCGGCGAGCCCGAACAGTCTGCCGCCCCGCCGCGAGGCGATCGGCCGGTGGCCCAGCCGGGAGACGACGGTGTCGGCCGCGTCGGCGAACAGCTGGGTGTCCGGAACTCGAAGTTCCGGTCCGAAGAGGGTCGACAGCTGCGGCCGCGGCCGGCCCGTCTGCAGGGCGACCACTTCCCGCAGCACGCCCGTCAGCTGGTCCGCCATCTCCTGCGCCGACGAGAACCGCCGCCCCGGGTCCGGATCGGTGGCCCGGACCAGCAGCCGGTAGAAGGACTCGTACCGCCGGAACACCTCGATGTGCTCCGGATCCGGCAGCGAATCCACGAACACATTGGTGTAGCCCTGGAAGTCGAAGGTCAGCACGGCCAGCGTCCGCGCCACCGTGTAGAGGTCGGAGGCGACCGAGGGGCCCAGCTCCGCGACCTCGGGAGCCTGGTAGCCCACCGTGCCGTAGATGGCCGACTCGGCGTCGTCCATCCGCCGTACCGCGCCCATGTCGATCAGCTTCAGCTGGTCCTGCTGCTGGATCGCGTTGTCGACCTTGAAGTCGCAGTACAGGAGGTTCCTGCTGTGCAGGTGGCCGAGCGCCTCCAGCGCCTCGATGCCGTAGGCGCACGCCTGCTCCACCGGCAGCGGGTCGCGCCGCCCGTCCGGCCGGCGCCGCTCGTTCGCGATCTCCTTCAGCGATTTGCCGCCGACGTACTCCATGACGATGTACCCGTCCAGCGAACCGGTCCGCTGGTCCAGGTGCTCCACGAAGTTGTAGATCCGCACGATGTTGGAGTGCTCGATCTCCGCGAGGAAGCGCCGCTCCGAGATCGCGGCCTCCATCGCGTCCTGGTCCCCGGTGTCCAGCAGGCCCTTGAGCACCACCCACCGGTCCGCGACCGCCCGGTCCACCGCCAGGTACACCCAGCCGAGGCCGCCGTGCGCGAGGCAGCCCGCCACCTCGTACTGGCCGCGCACCACATCACCGGAGCGCAGCTTGGGCACGAAGGAGTACGGGTGCCCGCACTTGGTGCAGAACCCTTCCGTCCGGCCCGGCCGGTCGCCCCGGGAGCGGCCCACCGGGGCCCCGCAGTCCGAGCGCGAGCAGAACCGCTTGCGCTCCGGCACCTCCGGGTTCTCCAGGACCGCGGTCGAGGGATTCGGACGCGGCACCTCCGGCACGTTGACCAGCCCGGCACCCAGCCGGCTGCGGCCCGAGGCCGCCGAGCCCGAACTGCGCACCGACACCGAACGGGTGGACGTCGTCCCCGACACCGAGCGCGACAGCCGTCCGGACACCGAGCGGCGCGAGGAGGAGGACCGGGAGGACCGTGCCGAGGCCGAGGACCGCGCCGAGCCGTGGGAGCCCTGCGAGCCCATCGAGCCACGGGACCCGCCGGAGCCCAGGGAGCCCCGGGCCGCGCTCGTCATCCCCGTCGGCGGCGACACCAGCTCGTCCGCGCCCGCCGCGACCGAGCCGATGGGCGCCAGCCCGCACGTGTCGCAGTAGACCTCGCCGCCGCCCATGTCCTCGTACGCCCCCGGGCAGCCGGGACGAACGCAGGCGGTTCCGATCAGGCTCATGCGTCCTCCTCCCCGGGCCCGTCGGGCCGCTGTTCCTGGTGTCGTGCTGGGTCGGGCCGGTCCTGGGGCGGCATCAGCGACTCCGCCGTCGCCTGCTGGTAGCGCAGGACGGCCTGTTCGGCGGCCCGCAGGTCGCAGGGCGCGCTCCACAGCATCCGCCGGGCGGTGTCGTACCGCTCGATCAGCAGGGGGTCCTCCGCCATTCCGTGGCGGGCCACCTTCGCCTTGTACGCGTCGAGCCGCCCGCGCAGCTCGGCCCGTACGGCCAGGGGCGCCGTCACCGCGGTCAACGATTCACGGGCCCGCCGCAGTTCCTCCTCGGCGCGCTCCTCCAGCGATTCCAGCAGCGGCGAGAGCCGGTGCCAGCGCGCCTGGCGCCGGTGCTCGGCCGCCGCCGCGAGCTGCTCCTGGAGCACCGTGGGCGGGCCGCTCACCGCGGGCACCTCGGACGCGGCGATCTTCGCCAGCACCTCGCCGCGTGCGGTCCGCGCCTCCGCCAGGGTCCGGTCGGCCCGCGAGAGCACGTCCCGCAGGGCGATCAGCCGCTGCTCGGCGTCCTGCCGTACGTCCAGCACCGCCTCGATCTCGCGGCGTACGTCCTCCAGCGCGAGCGCGGCCCGGTCGTAGCGCCCGGTGTCCGGACGGCCGCCGCCGGGCGCCGAGCTGCCCGTCGCCGGGAGCCAGAAGGCCAGCGGGTCCGCGATCACCTGGGTGCGCAGCTCCGTCAGCTCGGCGGTGATGTACTCCAGGTCGTCGCCGGAGGGGTGCTCGCCCGGCCGCACGCCCACCGAGTGGGCCAGCGAGCGGGTGCGGTGCAGCTCGGCGGCGAGCAGGTCGATCCGGGCGGGCAGCGCCGACCACACGGCGTCGGCGGCGACCACCACGTCGAGCGAGCGCGCGTACAGGCCGTTCATCCGGGCCACCAGCTCGGCGAGCGAGAGCCGCTCCGCCAGCGCGACACCCTCGGCGCCGGCCCCGGCGATCAGCACTCCGGGCCCGCGCAGCCGCTCGGTCAGCTCGATCAGGTCCTCGCGGTTCGGCCAGCGGCGCCGCTCCCGTACCTCCCGGGCGGCGGTCAGGGCCCCGCTGTAGGCGTCGAAGTACGTCCACAGCCGGGTGATGTCCGCGTCGGCGGCCGTCCACCGCTCCTTGGTGGTCCCGCTCAGCGCGGCGCCCTCCAGCAGCCGGCGCCCGGCGTGGTCCTGGAGGGCGAGCAGCGAGGTCTCGACGGCCTCGTGCTCCGCGCCCAGCCGGGCCAGGGCGCGGTCGACGTCGTCCCGGTCCATCACTGCAGACCCCACCTCCACCGGCTGTGCCTCCGCTTCCGCCGCCTCCGTGTCCGTCCTCGTATCCTGCCCCGTGCCCGGTCCCGTGTCCGAAACCGTCACGGGCCTCAGCCGTCCCGGTACTTGGGTGCGGGGGGCGCCGTCACGCCGGGCAGCACGGGCTGCAGGTGCTTGAGGTACGCCTTCATCCACGGGCTGTCACCGCCGCCCGCGCGGTAGTTCTCCAGCACCCTGTTGACCCGGCGGACCAGGTCCGAGGCGTCCTTGTTCATCGCCACCCCGTAGAACTCGCGGGTGAAGGGCGAGCCCACCAGCTGCACCGACGGGTCCTGGGCGGCCTGACCGGCCGCGAGGGCGTTGTCCGTGATGATGCCGTCGACCTCGCCGAGCTGCAGCCGGACCAGGCAGTCCAGCTGGTTGGCGACGGTGACCGGCACGGAGCCGTACGACTGGGCCTTCAGGGCCGCCTCCGCCGTGGAACCGGCCGCGAAACAGATCCGCCGGTCCTTCAGCGAGGGGTCGTACCCGGTGATCGGCGATCCCTTGGGCGCCAGCACCTGCTGCCCGGCCTCGAAGTAGGCCGTCGAGAAGGCGACGTCCTCCAGCCGCTTGCAGTTGATGGTCATGGTCCGTACGACGATGTCGACGCGCCCCTCCTGGAGGGCGGGGATGCGCTGACTGGTGGGGATGGCCCGGTAGATGACCGCGTTCTCGTCGCCCAGGATGTCCTTGGCGATGGCCTTGACCAGGTCGATGTCGAAGCCGTCCAGGCGGCTGCCCTCGGCGGTCTGGTTGCGGTAGCCCCAGCGGAAGCTGTTCTGGTCCACGCCGGCGACGAGCTTGCCGGCCGCCTTGATCCGCGCGATGGTCGCCCCGTCCACGTCGGAGGGGCGCAGGCTGGCCTCGGGGTCCTGGCAGGTGTCGGTGAGGGCCCAGGGCGCGGCCGGGGCCGCCGCCATCGACGCGGGCCGGCGGACCACCGGCCGGCCGGTGTCGGGCGTCGCGTGGGCCAGCGGCAGCAGCACGACGGCGGCGGTCGTCGCGCAGGCGACGGCCATCGCGCTCACCCCGCCCCAGCCGCGCAGCCGGCCCGCGGCGCGGCGGATGCCGGAGGCCGCGCCCGCGGTCGCCGCCCGCCCGGTCCGGCCCGCCCGGCTCTCCCGGCCCTCGTGGCTCTCGTGACCTTCGGCGGCCCGCCTCGCCCGTATCCGCATCGCGCTCACCTGTACTCCGAAAGCCTGCGGCCGATGCCGAGCAGGGCCGCCGCCGCACCGATGACCACCAGGGCCGCGGCCCCCGTCACCAGACCGCCCAGCGCGCCGAGCCCGTTCTGGGCGGCCCGGGTGAACTCCCGCTGCTCGTGTGCGACGGCCTGTTCCAGGGAGGTGTCCACCGTGTCGAAGGCGGCGCCGCTGCTCTCCTTGTGCTCCTGGTCCCCGACGACCTGGGGCAGCGCGGCCTCGTAGTCCCCCTTCAAGTCCGCCTCCCGGGCCGCCGTGTGCCGCTGCTTCCACTGCTTCACGCCGTCCGCGGCCCGGCTGACGGGGTCCCGGCCGGCCGCGTCGTCGGCAAGCCGCAGCGCGGTCGCCAGTCCGGCGTCCAGCTGCTTCATGTTGTTCGTGAAGTCCACGTCGTACTTGTCGGACTTCTTGTCCTCGGCCAGTACGGCGCCCCGCGCGATCAGGGTCAGGTTCTCGCCGGCCCGCGCCTGCAGGGAGGCGATCCGCGCGTCGTTGAGCACCTTCATCGACTCCTGCCCGTCCGCCCGGGCCTCGCTCAGCGAGGACCGCGCCACCGTGTGCCCCACGGTCAGCCACAGCAGGACCACCACCGACGCGGCCGTCGCGGCCACCAGTCCGTGGTTGAGGACCCGGTTCGTGTGCCGGTAGTTGCGCCGCTGCGCCCAGACCAGGGCGGCGACTGCGAGCAGGCCCAGACCGATCGAGGCCAGCGGCCAGGACCGGGCGTCGTCGTGGTCCGTGTAGAGCCGCTTGGTCTCCGACTCGTACAGCCGCTGGGCGGCGGGCAGCAGCTGGGTGGTCATCTGCTCGTTGGCGTAGCGGAGGTAGGCGCCGCCCAGCGGCAGGCCCTGCCGGTTGGTGGCCCGGGCCTGCTCGATCAGGCCGGTGTAGCGCGGGAGCTGCTCGCTCAGCACGGTGATCTGCCGGCGGGAGTCCTCGTTGCCTTCGGTGTTGGCGGCCGCGCTCACCAGCAGCTTGGAGGCGTTGGCGATGTCCTTCTCGTACCGCTGGCGGACCTCGCGCGGCTCCTGGGCGCCCAGCAGGAACCCGCTGGAGGAGGTCGTGTCGGCATCCGCCAGGGAGCGGTAGATGCTCGCCGCCTCCGCGCTCAGCGGCTGGCTGCGGCCCACCACGTCGTCGGCGGCCGCGGCCCGGTCGGAGATCTCCCAGACGCTCGCCGTGCCGAACAGCACGATCAGGGCGGCCAGTACCGCGCCGATGATCCGCAGCCGGCCCGGCTCGGTGGTCGCCGCCTCGCGCAGCCGCTCCACGCCCTCGGCCCAGGCGGTGCCCCGCCCCGGCGGCCCGTCGGGCGGTGGCGCCGTCGGCCCGGCGGACGGCACGGAAGCACCGCCCCCGGGCGCGGGCGCGCGTGATGTGATCGCCACCGTGACCTCCCCCTCGGTCCTGTCGTCCTCCAGCCGACGCTGGGAGGTACCCCCTGCGCAGCAGTATGGCCGTAGTGCCGGTCGACCACAGCACCCGGTGCTGGATCCAGGGCGATCCGTCCCCGAGGGCCCCCTTCGTCGCCCCTTCACCGTCAATACGTCCGTATGGGCGCCACGGTTCCAGACCGGAGGACTTCCGGGGCGGGTTCACCCGAAATGGGTACGGAGTTTTTCATATGCCTCGGGCGGGGACCCGAGCGCGTCCAGGCCCAGCAGCCCGGCACCCAGCACCGGCGGCGCCGTGATCACGGAGATCCGGGCGCGCGGGGCCCGTTCGGCGAGGCCCGCCGCGATCCGGTCGTTGAGCTGCGGGTGTCCGGCCGCCAGCACACTGCCGCCCAGCACCACCGGTACCTCCTGCTCCAGCAGACCCAGGCGACCCAGCGCCACCGACGCCATGGCCACCACCTCGTCCGCCTGCCGGTGTACCAGCGACAGCGCCACCGGGTCCCCGGCGGCCGCCACCGCGAACAGCACCGGTGTCAGCTCGTGCCGCCGCGCCTGCGGCACCCGGCCCAGGTGCATCGCCTCGATCAGCGAGGCCATCGACGCGTGGCCGAGGTAGGCGGGCAGGGCCCGGGCCAGCTCCGTCGGCCCGCCCCGCCCATCCTCGGCCCGGGCCGCGAACCACAGGGCCTCCTCGGCCAGTCCGCCCCCGCCGCCCCAGTCGCCGGAGATCCGCCCGACCGCGGGGAAGCGCGCGGTCCGCCCGTCCGGGGCCATCCCGACACAGTTGATGCCCGCCCCGCACACCACCGCGACCCCGCACGGATCGGCGCCCGTCGGCAGCCCGGAGCGCAGCAGCGCGAAGGTGTCGTTGTGCACCGCCGTCGCACGGCCCCAGCCGCGGCGCTCGATCTCCCGCGCCAGCTCCCGCTCCTCCACCGCGAAGTCGGCGTTGGCCAGGCACGCCGACACCCGCTCGGCCCACGGCCCGGCCGCCGGGTCCGCGCGCAGCCCGGCGTCGGCCATCGCCTCGGCCAGCACGTCGACGGCCGCGGCCACCCCCGTGCGCGGCGGCTGGAAGCCCCCGGCCTGGCCGGAGCACAGCACCGAGCCGTCCGGGGCGAGGAGCGCCACGTCCGTCTTGCTGTTGCCCGCGTCGATCGCCAGCACCGAGGGGAGGGTCACGCCCATGGCAGGTGCTCCTTGTTGTGCGCGAGGAGCCGGTCGGTCAGCCCTTCGGCCAGGTCGAACTGCCCGATGAGCGGATGCGCCAGCAGTGCCTTGAAGACCCGCTCGCGCCCGCCGCGCAGAGCCGCGTCCAGCGCGAGGTCCTCGTACGCGCTCACGTGCGAGATCAGCCCGGAGAACAGCGGGTCCAGCCGGGGCACCGCGAGCGGAACGGGGCCGGATCCGTCGACGCGGGCCTGCACCTCGATCACCGCGTCGTCCGGCAGGAAGGGCAGCGTGCCGTTGTTGTACGTGTTGACCACCTGCACGGCCGGCCCGCCGTCGCCCAGCAGGGAGGCGGCCAGGTCCACGGCGGCCTCGGAGTAGAAGGCGCCGCCCCGTTTCGCCAGCAGCGCCGGCTTCTCGTCGAGCGCGGGATCCCCGTACAGGGCGAGCAGTTCGCGTTCCATCGCCGCGACCTCGGCGGCCCGTGAGGGCTTGGTGCCGAGCTCCCGGACGACCTCGTCGTGGGCGTAGAAGTAGCGCAGGTAGTACGAGGGCACGACACCGAGCCGGTCCAGCACCGCCCGCGGCAGCCGCAGGTCCCCGGCGACGGCCTCGCCGTGCGCGGCGAGCAGGGTCTCCAGCAGGTCCTCGCCGTCCGGGCCGCCCCGGCGCACGCCGAGCTCCCAGGTGAGGTGGTTGAGGCCCACGTGGTCCAGGTGGATGTCGGCCGGCGCCAGGTCCAGCAGGGCCGCGAACTTCCGCTGGAGGCCGATGGCGACGTTGCACAGCCCGACGGCCTTGTGCCCGGCCTGCAGGAGGGCCCGGGTGACGATCCCGACCGGGTTGGTGAAGTCGATGATCCACGCGTCCGGGTTGGTCCGCCGGACCCGCTCGGCGATGTCGAGGACCACCGGGACCGTGCGCAGCGCCTTGGCGAGCCCGCCCGCGCCCGTGGTCTCCTGGCCGACGCAGCCGCACTCCAGCGGCCAAGTCTCGTCCTGCAGCCGGGCGGCCTGTCCGCCGACGCGCAGCTGGAGCAGGACCGCGTCGGCCCCGGTGATGCCCGCATCGAGGTCGGTGGTGGTGGTGACGCGGCCCGGGTGGCCCTGCCGGGCGAAGATCCGCCGGGCCAGGCCGCCGATCAGCTCCAGCCGTTCGGCGGCCGGGTCGATCAGCACGAGCTCGCTGACGGGCAGGGTGTCGCGCAGCCGTGCGAACCCGTCGATCAGTTCGGGGGTGTAGGTGGAACCGCCGCCCACCACTGCGAGTTTCATCGTCGTCAGCCTTTCACTCCGGTCAGGGTGACTCCCTCGACGAACGCCTTCTGAGCGAAGAAGAAGAGGACGATCACCGGTGCCATGACCAGTACGGTCGCGGCCATGGTCAGGTTCCAGTTGGTGTGGTGCGCCCCCTTGAAGGACTCCAGTCCGTAACTGAGGGTCCAGGCGGCGGGGTTGTCGGAGGCGTAGATCTGCGGGCCGAAGTAGTCGTTCCAGGCGGAGAAGAACTGGAAGAGCGCGACGGCGGCGATTCCGGGCCGGGCCATCGGCAGGACCACCCGCAGCAGGGTGCGCACCTCGCCGCAGCCGTCGACGCGGGCCGCGTCCAGGTACTCGTCGGGGATGGTCAGCAGGAACTGGCGGAGCAGGAAGATGGAGAAGGCGTCGCCGAACGCCATCGGGACGATCAGCGGCCACAGGGTGCCCGACAGGTCGAGCTGCTTGGCCCAGAAGAGGTACATGGGGATGACCACCACCTGCGGCGGCAGCATCATCATGGCGATCACGAGGAGCAGCGCGAGCCGCTGCCCGCGGAAGCGGAACTTGGCGAGGGCGTACGCGACGGGCACGGAGGAGACCACGGTCAACAGGGTGCCGAGTCCGGCGTACAGGAGCGTGTTGCGCCACCAGGTCAGGAAGCCCGGGGTGTGCCACACCTTCGCGTAGTTGCCCCATTCCCAGGTGTCGGGCCACAGGTCGCGGGTCAGCGCCTGCCGGTCGCCCATCAGGGAGGTGAGCAGGAGGAAGACGAAGGGAAGGACGAAGAAGAGGGCGGCGGCCACGCCGAGCGAGTGCACCCCGACCCAGTGCAGTACGGCCTTGGAGGATCTCCGGCCGCCGGTGTGCGCGCTGCTCATCGACCTGCTCCGATCAGACCGCCACGGCGCCGCATCAGGAGCGCGGTGAAGGCCATGGAGAGGGCGAACAGGACGAGCGCGACGACACACGCGGTGCCGTAGTCGAAGCGCTGGAACCCGAGGTTGTAGACGAGCTGGGGCAGCGTCAGGGTGGACTTGTCGGGGTAGCCCGGCTCGAACTGCTGGCCCGAGCCGCCGATCACCCCGGCCGCGACCTTCCCCGCCACCAGCGGCTGGGCGTAGTACTGCATGGCCTGGATGACCCCGGTGACGACGGCGAACATGATGATCGGCGAGATGTTGGGCAGGGTGATGTGCCGGAACCGCGCCCAGGCGCCGGCCCCGTCCAGCTCCGCGGCCTCGTACTGCTCCTTGGGTACGTCGAGCAGCGCGGCCATGAAGATGACCATCAGGTCGCCGACCCCCCACAGGGCGAGGGCGGTCAGGGCCGGCTTGGACCAGTCGGCGTCGGTGAACCAGCCGGGGGTGGGCAGTCCCACCGTGTCCAGCAGGGTGTTGACGGGTCCGGTGCCGGGGTTGAGCAGGAAGACGAAGGCCAGGGTCGCGGCGACCGGCGGGGCCAGGTAGGGCAGGTAGAACAGGGTCCGGAAGATCCCGGTCCCCGTCTTGATCTTCGTGATGAGCAGGCCGATGCCGAGGCCGAAGGCGACCCGGCAGGTCACCATCACCAGGACCAGCCACAGCGTGTTGCGCATCGCCGGCCAGAAGAGCGGATAGTCCGTGAAGACGTAGCTCCAGTTGTCCAGGCCGTTGAAGGCGGGCCGGCGGAAGCCGTCGTACCGGGTGAAGGAGAAGTACAGGGTGGACAGCAGCGGGTAGACGAAGAAGACGGCGAAGCCGAGCAGCCAGGGGGACAGGAATGCCGCGGTCCGCAGGGCGGAGCGCCGCCGCTTCGACCGCAGGGGGTGGGCGCCGGTCATCGGGCTACTTCGCCTTCGCGATGTCCGTGTCGATCTGCTGGCCGGTCCTGGCGAGACCGGCCGGGATGTCGGCCACGTCTCCCTTCTCGACCCCGTACGCGAAGTCCTCGAAGGTCAGCTGGTAGGTGCCGCCGTCGGCCCGGGCCGGGGTGGTGCTGGACTTCGGGTGCCGGGCGATGTCGAGGAAGGTCTTGAACTCCGGGGTCACCTGCAGGTTCGGGGACTCCAGGGCGGCCAGGGTGGAGGGCACGTTGTGGATGGCGTTGGCGAAGGCCACGACCGCCTCGGTGTCGCTGGTCATGTACTTGACCAGCTCCCAGGCGGCGTTCTGCTTCTTGCTGCCGGAGGCGATGCCCATGATCGTGCCGGAGAGGTAGCCCTTGCCGTAGTCGGCGGCCTGCTCGTCGGGGACGGGCAGCGGGGCGGTGCCGATCTCGAAGGCGACGCCGGCCTCCTTCGCCATCGGGGCCCGCCACTCGCCGTCGATCTGCATGGCCACCTGGCCGGTGTGGAAGGGGTGCTCGGCGCTCCACTCGTCACCGAAGGTGTTGCGGAACCTCTCCAGCTTCTCGTAGCCGCCGAGCTTGTCCACCAGGTCCTTCTGCGCGGTCAGCATCTTGGCGAAGGCCGGGTCCCCGGCCAGGTTGGACTTGCCGTCGGCGCCGAAGTACGTGGCGCCCCACTGCGCCGCGAGCCGCGTCGGCTTGGTCTCGTAGCCGTGGAAGGTGGGCATCAGGCCGACCTGCTCGTACGAGTGGCCCGACGAATCCGCCTTGGTGAGCCTCTGTGCGACCTCGGTGAACTGGCTCCAGGTCTTCGGGGGTTCGGTGATGCCGGCGGCCGCGAAGGCGGTCTTGTTGTAGACGAGGCCGTACGCGTCGTGCAGCAGCGGCAGCGTGCACTGGTTGCCGTCGAACTGTGTGTACTCCAGCAGGGTCTTGGGGAAGACCTTCGTCTTGTCCATCCCGGACTTCGCGAGGAAGGGGTTCAGGTCGGCGAAGGCGCGGGAGTTGCAGAACTTGCCGACGCTGTCGGTGGTGAAGGAGGAGACCACGTCGGGGGCCTTGTCCCCGCCCGCCCGCAGCGCCTGGTTGATCTTGTCGTCGGTCATGTTGCCGGTGACCTGGACCTTGATGTTCGGGTGCGCCTTCTCGAACCGGGCGATGTTCTCCTCGATCGCCTTGGCCTCGCTCGGCGCGGACCAGCCGTGCCAGAAGTTGAGGGTGACGTCCGCCTTGGGATCGTCGGAGGCGGTGTCCGCGCCCTGGCCCGTACAGGCCGTGGCGAGGGCGGATATCGCCGCGAGGACGGCGGTCGCGGTGGTCAGGCGTCCGGTTCTGGGCATGGCGGGGCTCGCTCTCTCGGGAGGAACTTCCGTGGGGGGTGCCGGTGGGGGTGGCGGTGGGGTGTGCGGGCGTGCGGGGGTGCGGGGGTACGGGGTGGCGGGGGAGGGTGCGGACGGCGGGCGCCGGGCGGTTCAGCCCGAGGTGTCGAACACTTCGTCCCGGGTGGCGGCCAGCGCGCTCTCCAGCGCGCCGTGCAGGACAGGCCGCTCCCGCACCTCACCGGGGACCAGCCGGGGCCGGGAGGGGGCCAGTTCGGCGAGTTCGGCCTCCAGCAGAGCGCGCAGCGGCTCGCCGCCCGCACTGATCGCCGCGCCGGACAGGACCACGATCTCCGGGTCCAGCACGGCGACGACCGAGGCGAGACCGGTGGCCAGCGCGGTGGCGTACGACTGGAGGAACCGCAGGTGCGCCCCCTCGGGCGCGGCGGCGGCCCGCGTGAGCAGGGCGACGGCGGCGGCGACCTCCGGTCCGTGCGGGGCGCCGACGGCCTCGGGCGCACCGGGGACGTCCGCAGGCTCCACGCCCAGCTCCGCGGCGAGCCGGGGCAGTCCCTCCACACCGGCCAGCTCCTGGTAGCCGCCGGAGTTGGCCCGGGTGACCTGCCGGACCAGGGGCCGGCCCGGCACGGGCAGGAAGCCCACCTCGCCGGCGCCGCCGGTCCAGCCGCGGTGCAGCCGGCCGCCCAATACCAGTGCGGCGCCGAGGCCTTCCTCGTTCCACAGCAGGACGAAGTCCTCGTGGCCGCGGGCGGCGCCGAGCCGCTGTTCGGCGACGGCGGCGAGGTTGACGTCGTTCTCGTACTCGACGGGCATCGGCAGGGCCGCCGCCAGCTCCTCCAGGAGGGTGGGGGAGTGCCAGCCGGGGAGGTGGCTGGCGTAGCGCAGGCGGCCCGTCTGGGGGTCGAAGGCGCCCGGTGTGCCGATGACCACCCGGCGCAGGTCGGTGCGGTGCAGTCCGGCGGCCTCGACGGCCCCGCCGAGTGCCTTGGTCACCTGGTCGACGGCCTCCGCGCCCTCGGTGTAGGGGACCTCGTGGGTGGCGACCACCGTGCCGGTGAGGTCGGCGACGGCCGCCAGCACCCGCTCCGGGGTGACGTCGAGACCGCCGACGTGGGCGGCCCGCGGGTTGATCGCGTAGAGCTGGGCGCTGGGGCCGGGGCGTCCTCCGTCCGTGCCGGTGGCCACGACGAGCCCGACCGCTTCGAGGCGGGCGAGCAGTTGGGAGGCGGTGGGCTTGGACAGCCCGGTCAGGTGCCCGATGCGGGTCCGGGACAGCGGGCCGTGCGTCAGCAGGAGTTCGAGTGCGGCCCGGTCGTTCATGGCGCGCAACAGGCTGGGCGTTCCGGGCGTGGCGGCGGGCATCGAGCGGCTCTCCCTCACCGAGGTGATCTGTTAGGTAAGTTTCCTATCACCTGTTGAAGTGTGTCAATGCCGCTGCCCCGCAGGCTGTGTCATTTCACGGATGACCTGCGGGGCAGTGGGGCGAGCGGGACTCGTGCGACGTGCGGGTACGCGGCTGCGCGGCTGCGCGGCCACCCGGTTACCGGGCTACGCGGCTACTTCGTGATCCGCGGGCCGGCCGGCGGCGGGATCGGGGCCGTGGCCAGCGACTGCGGGGAGGCCGGGTTCGCGAGGGCGGACGGCGGGGCGACCGAGGCCGACGGGTCCGCCGGGGCCTCCTCGTCCTCGTCGGGAGCCGGCATGCCGCCGATGATCCGGATGCCCGCGGCGTCGAAGGCCTCCTTGATCCGCCAGCGCACCTCCCGCTCCACCGCGAACTGCTGGCCGGGCATGGTCTTTGCGGACACCCTCACGGTCATCGAGGCGAGCAGCACCTCGTCCAGGCCCAGCACCTCCACCGGACCCCACAGGCGTTCGTCCCACGGGGACTCCTTGGCCATGGCGTCGGCGACCTCCTTGACCACCGCGCGGATCCGGGACAGGTTCTCCGAGGGCTTGACCTGGACGTCCACGCCCGCGGTCGCCCAGCCCTGGCTGAGGTTGCCGATCCGCTTGATCTCGCCGTTGCGCACGTACCAGATCTCGCCGTTGTCCCCGCGGAGTTTGGTCACGCGCAGTCCGACCTCGATGACCTCGCCCGAGGCCACACCCGCGTCGATCTTGTCGCCGACGCCGTACTGGTCCTCCATGATCATGAAGACGCCGGACAGGAAGTCCGTCACCAGGTTCCGGGCGCCGAAACCGATCGCCACGCCGGCCACACCGGCACTCGCCAGCAGCGGGGCCAGATCGATCTTCAGGGCGGCCAGGACCATCAGCGCGGCCGTGCCGAGGATCAGGAACGAGGCCACCGACCGGAGCACCGAGCCGATCGCCTCCGAACGCTGGCGCCGCCGCTCCGCATTGACCAGCAGTCCGCCCAGGGCGGTACCCTCCACGGCCTCGGCGCTGGTGTTCATCCGGGTTATGAGCTTGGTCAGCGCCTTGCGGACCGCCGAGCGGATCACCGCCGCTATCACGACGATCAGCAGGATCCGCAGGCCGATGCTCAGCCAGGTGGCCCAGTTCTGTTCGATGAAGCTGGCGGCCTCGGTGACGCTCTCCTGCGCCTCCTTGACCGATGCGGGCGCGTCCGGAACGTCGGCTGCCAGCGGCAGCAGAGCGGCGGGCCAGGGCACGACGGGAACCTCCAGGTGTAGCGGTCTGCCCGCGGAACCGGGGGACCCCCGGACGGATCCGGGGATATGCGGGACAGACCAACCACACTAACGGGGCAATCCCTTCACCTTGGTGCCGTGTTCGAGGGAGAGACCAGACTCACCTGGGGATGACTGACTGTGGTTGAAAACACCTCGGACCCGTTACGGGCGAGTGGTGGCGTTTCGACCAGCCGTAAGGAGAGACTGGAGAGCAGATCGTCCCGGCGCGAGCCACGCGCCGCCGACGTACAAGGAGGCAGTCCGTGCCGCACGTCCTGGTCCTCAACGCGTCGTACGAGCCCCTCGGCGTCGTACCGCTCCGCCGCGCGCTCGTCCTCGTCCTGGAGAACAAAGCAGTCTCCCTGGAGGAATCCGGCGCCTATCTGCACAGCGCGACAAGGGTCGTCCCCGCGCCCAGCGTGGTACGGCTCAAGCGCTTCGTGCGGGTCCCCTACCGGGGGCCCGTTCCACTCACCCGGCGCGCCCTGTTCGCGCGGGACGGCGGTCGCTGCATGTACTGCGGAGCCGTCGCCACCAGCGTCGACCACGTCATTCCGCGCAGCCGGGGCGGCCAGCACGCCTGGGACAACGTCGTCGCCGCATGCCGCCGCTGCAACCACGTCAAGGCCGACCGGCACCTGCTGGAACTCGGCTGGCGGCTGCGCCACCAGCCGGCCCCGCCGTCCGGGCTGGCGTGGCGGATCATCGGCACGGGGCACCGGGATCCGCGGTGGATGCCGTATCTCCAGCCGTACGGGGCCGAGGATGCGCTGGACCGGATCGGGGTCGCCGCCAGCTAGCTCCGCAGGGCCGCCGGTTCCGTGTGGGGCTGCGCCCGCCGTGGACCTGCGGCCCGGCCGTCCGGGGCGCCGCCCCGGACCCCGCGCCTCAAACGCCGGCGGGGCTGGAGTTGCGGGGCGCCGCCCCGGACCCCGCGCCTCAAACGCCGGCGGGGCTGGAGTTGCGGGGTGCCGTCCCGGACCCCGCGCCTCAGACGTCGGCGCGGCTGGGTTGTGCCGGCGGGGCTGGGGTGCCCGCGCAGCCGGGAGAGCGGGGCTGGAACGGCGGGGCTACGGGGTGACCGCGTAGGCCTCAGCCGACCAGAGGGAGCAGCCGTACCGCGTCGCGCGGGTCTCGCACGTGATCCGCAGGAAACGGGTGTCCGGGACGTCCATCCGCAGCGACTCGTGGCCGCCCCGGGAGGCCGTCACGGCCGCCGCCGGGCGCCAGGTCACCCCGTCTGCGGAGGTCTCCACCCGGTATGCCGACGGGTACGCGTCCTGCCAGTGCAGTTCCAGCCGCCCCACCCGCGCCGGGGCGGGCAGTTCCGCCCGCCACCACGCGCCGTCCACCGCCGGCGACGACCAGCGGGTGGCCGGGGAACCGTCCACGGCCGCCGAGGCCGGGAAGTCGGGGGTCTCGTTCGCCGAGGAGGTCGCCCGCGCGGTCCGCAGCAGATCGGGGCCGCCGGTACGGGCCACCGCACGCACCGTCAGGGTGCGTGACTCCCCGTCGAAGGTCACCGGCACCTGGTAGCTGCCCGGCCGGGTGCCCGCGGCGACGCTGACCTCCAGCGGGATCGACACCTGGCCGCCCCGCGGGGCCACCGCCGTCGACGGAAGGCGGACCTCGATGCCCGCCGGCGGCCGCGCCGACAGCGGTCCGCGGACCTCTGTCGGACCCAGCGCGGACAACTGCGCCGAGACCCGCTGCGCGGCGCCGCCGATCTCGGCGTCGGCCGCGGCCCCGTCCGCCAGCTCGAAGCGGGCTCGCGGGCCGTCCCCGAACCACGGCACGACCTGGTGCACCGCGGGCGCGGACCCGGCCCAGGACAGGCGCACCGCGTCCGCGTTCAGCCCCGCCGTCTCCACCTGGGTCCAGCCCGAGGCAGCGGCGTCGGCGACCTTGCGCCAGCCCTCGCCGGGTACGTGTGCCTCCACCACGGCGCCCCGCGCCCCGGCGGGGAGCGGGTCGGTCATCACGGTCACCGCCGACACCGGGCGCGGGGCGTCCAGCCGTACGGTCCAGGCCCCGGCCTCCTTCGTCACCGTGCCGGTCTCACGGGTGGCACCGGTCCAGGCGTCGGCCTCGGCCACCGCCTTCGTCAGGAAGGGGTCCAGGACGGCCTTGTCCACCCGGGCCGGTCCGGGCTGCGCCAGCGCCGCCCGGACCTCGGTCAGGGCCCGGGAGGCCTGCCACGCGGCCGTCCCGTCCCCGCGGGCCTGGGCCTGCAGGACGTCCACCGCCAGCTCGCCCGCCGTCCCGTAGCGCGCCAGGCGCTCCAGCCAGGGACCCGCCTCGCCCGACAGGGCCGGCAGCCGGTCCTTGGCCTCGCGCAGGACCGTGAACGCCTTGCGCAGTTCGGTTCCGGCCGCCGGATCACCCGCGGCGCGGGCCTTCCAGAACTGCTCGACGAGTGGCTTCAGATACGCCGACTCCTCCTGCTTGAGCCCGGACGACGCGGTGTTCCCGGCGAGCGCCGCCACCGCCTGGCGCGTGCGCGGGTCGGCGCCCGTCAGCTCGCGCACCGCCGCCGCCCAGGACTCGCCGGCCCGGTAGCCGCGCGGGTTCCACGCGAAGTCCGCCGCCGTGAAGAGCGGGATCCGCGACAGGGTGCCCTGCGGCATGGCGTTGGCCATCAGTGCCGCCGAACCGCCCGCCACCGCCGGCTCGCGGCCCGCGTACGGGCCGAGGAAGATCCGGCCCGGATCCCAGTCGTTCACCGGGTAGTTGTCCATGGTGATCAGCGGATGCCCCAGCGCGGCGCGCGCGCCGGCCAGCTCCTTGCCCGTGATCGTGCGCGGCACCACGCCCACGCCCGTCCAGGCCACCTCCACGCGCGGGTCCAGCGCGCCCGCCAGGGCCGTCCGGTAGGTGGTGGCGCCTTCCTGGTAGTACTCCGTCGGCAGCAGCGACAGCGCCGGCGCTCCCGGATACCGGGCGGCGAGGTGCGCGGCCAGTCCGCCCGCGACCTCCGCGTGCGCCTTCGCGGCCGCCGCCGGGCCCTTCCCGTACCGCTCCCGGTCGGCCTTGCAGCCCCACTCGGTGTAGCTGACGTCCTGGAACTGCACCTGGAAGGCGCGGAAGCCGAGGTCCCACATCGCGTCCAGCTTGCGCGCGAGCGCCGCCCGGTCGGCCTCCGAGGACAGGCACATCGACTGCCCGGGGGTCACCGCCCAGGCGAGGACGACCTGGTTGGCGCGGGCCCGTTCGGCCAGCGCGCGGAATTCCGCCTGCTGCTCCTGCGGGTAGTCCTGGCGCCAGCCCGTCGTGCGGTACGGGTCGTCGCCGGGCGCGACGAGCAGCCGGTTCTGCTTGGTGCGTCCCATGAAGTCCAGCTGCGCGAGGCGCTGTTCCTGGGTCCACGGCTGCCCGTAGAAGCCCTCGGTGATCCCGCGCACCGGCGCGGCCGGCCAGTCCCGCACCAGCACTCCGGGCATCTTCCCGCCGCCCGCGGCGAGGAGTTGGCGCAGCGTCTGCGCCGCGTGGAAGAGTCCTTCCGCGCCTATGCCGGCCAGCGCGATCGTGTCCCGGCCGGCGTGGCGGCCCGCGGCCAGCCGGTAGCCCCCGGCCGGCAGGTCCGACGGCACGGCCGCGCCCAGCGCCCGCAGCGCTTGGTCCGCGTCCGCGTCCTGGAGCCGTACGACGGTGCCCCGTGCGGGCAGCGGGGCGCCGGGGGCCGGCTCGTGGACGGTCCGGACGCCCGCCGCCCGCAGGGCGTCCCGCACCACCCGGACGGCGTACGGATCGGCGTCGGCCGCCGCGACGAGTACGGCCTCGGTGCCCAGCGGCAGCTCGCGCGCCGGATCGGCGGCCATCGACTGCGGCCGGGGCCACACGGCGGGGCCCTCGGAGGCCGCCCGGGGGGTGTCGGCCCCGGGGTCGAGCACCGGCCCGGCGGCGGCGGACACGGGGGTCGCTCCGGGGCCCGCTCCGGGCGCCGGTCTGTCCGGTGTGGTGGGCGCCGCGAAGGTCCCGGGTGGCGCGGACGACACGGCACCGCCCAGCAGCGTGCCGATCACCGCCACAGCGGCAGCGGTGTTCCGCCTCCTACCCCTGAGCTGCACGGAGCCTCCTCGTCCCGAAACGTCCCCCACTCGTACGAATGAGCCTGAGCCCACCATCCGTGCGGCTGGAGTGTCAATGCGGGTGGGTGATCTGCCCCGGATGCGACAGGAATGCGGTGCCTCCGAGTGGGTATGGACGCGGTGTTCCCCGGCGGCGTCCCACCCTTGTGAACCACCCTTGTGCCCCCATCATCTGACTCATCCTCATGCCCTGATGCCCGCACGCACGAAGGAGCGCCCGCAGATGGACGACCTGGCCCGGCTCGCTGCCCAGTACGGAGTCGCCACCGACTACCGGCCCGCCGCGGACGTCACCGTCCCGGTACCGGAGGCCACCGTCAAGGCGGTCCTCGGACTGCTGGGGGTGGTCACCGACGACGCGGAGAGCATCCGGGTGTTCGCCGAGTCCGCCGCACAGGAGGCGGCCGGGCGGCTGCTGCCGCCCACGGTGGTGCTCTGGCAGGGGGACCGGGTGGCTCCGGAGCCCGCCGGGCTGCCCCCGGGCACCCGGGTGCGGGTGGTGGCGGAGGAGACGGGGGAGGTGCTCGCGTGGGGCCCCGCACTGCCGCTGGGCATCCACCGGCTCATCGCCGAGGCAAGCGACGGACGCAGCGCCGAGGCCACCCTGGTCGTGGCCCCGGAGCGGGCCCCGGCCGCGCCCGAGCGGTCCCACGGGCTGCTCGTCCAGCTCTACTCCCTGCTCTCCGAGCGCTCCTGGGGCATGGGCGACCTCGGCGACCTCGCGGAACTCGCCCGCTGGGCGGGCCGTACCCATGGCGCCGGGTTCATCCAGGTCAACCCGCTGCACGCGGCCGTGCCCGGGGCCCCGACCGATCCTTCCCCGTACCGGCCGTCCTCGCGGCGCTTCCCGGACCCGGTCCACCTGCGGATCGAGGACATCCCCGAATACGCCGACTGCCCCGACCGCGAGGCCCTGGAGGGGCTCGCCGCCCGCGGCGGGGAACTGCGCCGCCAGGTCCTGGAGAAGGGCGCGCTGATCGACCGGGACGCCGTCTGGGAACTCAAGCGGTCCGCCCTGGAACTGCTGTACGCCGTCCCCCGCACCCCCGAGCGCGAAGCCGCCTACCGGGCGTTCTGCGCCGAACAGGGAGTTCCGCTGGACGTGCACGCCACCTGGTGCGCCGGGCACGCGGGAGCGGAGGACCCGAAGGAGCGGGCCGACTTCCACCGCTGGCTGGTCTGGCTGACGGACGGCCAGCTCGCCGCCGCGCAGCGGACCGCCCTTGAGGCCGGCATGACGGTCGGCATCGTCCACGACCTCGCCGTCGGGGTGCACCCGCAGGGTTCCGACGTCTTCGGGTCACCCTGCTACGCCCGGCACATCTCGGTCGGGGCCCCGCCGGACGCCTTCAACGCGCGCGGCCAGGACTGGGGGCTGCCGCCGTGGCGCCCGGACGTGCTGGCCGCCACCCGCTACGCCCCCTTCCGGTCCCTGCTGCGCGGGGTGTTCCGCTACGCGGGCGCCCTGCGGATCGACCACGTGATGGGTCTGTTCCGGCTCTGGTGGATCCCGGAGGGGACCCCGCCCGCGGAGGGCGCGTACGTCAGCTACGACGGCGAGGCCATGCTGGCGATCCTGGTCCTGGAGGCCCACCGGGCGGGCGCGCTGGTCATCGGCGAGGACCTCGGGACGGTGGAGCCGCGGGTCCGTCAGGAGCTGGCCCGGCGCGGGGTCCTCGGCACCTCGGTGCTCTGGTTCGAGCGGGACTGGGACGGCGCCGGGGACCCGCTGGCCCCGCAGGCCTGGCGGGCCGACTGCCTGGCCACCGTCACCACGCACGACCTGCCGCCCACGGCCGCCAAACTCGCCGGGGGCCATGTGGAACTGCGCGACCGGCTCGGCCTGCTGACCCGCCCGGCCGAGCTGGAGCGCGCCCAGGACGCCGCCGACACCGCCGAGTGGCTGGAGCTGCTGGACGGGCTGGGGCTGGACACCAAGGGCGAGGAGGCCGCCGTACGGGCCCTGTACGCCTTCCTGCTGCGCACCCCCGCGCGGCTGGTCGGCGTATGGCTGCCGGACGCGGTGGGGGACCGGCGGCCGCAGAACCTGCCGGGCACCTGGGACCAGTACCCCAATTGGCGGCTGCCGGTCGCCGATGCCGCGGGGCGGCCGCTGACCCTGGAGCAGCTGGTGTCCTCGCCCCGGGCGAACGCCCTGCTGAGCGCGGTGGGGGAGGGTGTACGGCCTCGTACGGCACCCCCGGGCGCGCGCCCCGTTTAGGTGTTCGCTACGTTTGCACCGTGGACAAGAAGAACGCTCTGCGCGCCGGCGCCGTCACGGCCGGAACCGCGCTGATGATGCTGCTGATGACGTCTCCCGCCCTCGCGCTCACCCGCGACGACGGTGACGACCCGGGTCCGGGCCTGAGCGTCGGCGAGACGGTCGGCCTGTACGTGGCCCTGCCCATCGCGATTTTCCTGGGCATCGTCGGTCTCGTGATGGTCCTCGACAAGTCGTCGGACCGGAAGCCGAAGCAGGCCTGAGCCGGTCCGGCCCCACGGGGCCGGGACCAGCAGACTTTCCCGGGCGCCGGGGGTCCGCACCGCCGATTCGATTCGGCCGTGCCGCGACCCCCGGCGCCTTGTCGTACCCTCAGACGGCGGCCAGGAGCCGGCGGAGCAGGCCGGTGAGTACGGCGGTCTCGTCGTCGGTCAGCCCGGTGAGCGCGGCGCGCTGTACTTCCAGGCCGGCGCTGACGGCCTCGTCGATGAGTGCGAGGCCGCGGTCGGTGATCGTCACCTGGAGCCCCCGCCGGTCGTGCGGATCGGGCTTGCGGCAGAGCAGCCCGGCCTTCTCCAGCTTGTCCAGACGCCCGGTCATGCCGCCCGTGGTGAGCATGAGGGTGGCCGAGAGCTGCCGGGGCGAGAGCGTGTACGGCTCGCCCGACCGGCGCAGCGTGGCCACGACGTCGAACTCGCCGCGCGAGATGCCGAAGCGCGAGTAGCACTGCTCCATCGCGTCGCCCATGCCCTTGGCGATCCGGTAGATGCGTCCGAAGACGGCCATGGGAGCCGTTTCCAGGTCGGGGCGCACGGCGAACCACTGGGCCGTGATCGCGTCCACTGCGTCCTTGTCGTCACTCATGTGTGCAGTATCCGGCTTCCCCGAGATCGTTCGCAAGAAAGTTGCTTGACGGTAAGTAGCTTAGCGATAAGCTACTTACCAGCAACCAAATCCGGGGGAGAGGTCATGGCCGTGTTCATGAGGAAGACAGCCGCGTCAGGGGAAGCGAAGGTCGCGGGGGAGCGGTCGCTGCTCCTCGGAATCGGTATCAGCTCGGTCGGGATCGGTATGTACATCCCCTTCTCGCTGGTCTTCTTCCACCACGTCACCGGCCTCTCCCTCACCGTCGTCGGCCTGGTCATGACGGTCACCGGGCTGGCCGGGCTGGCGTTCATGCCGCTGGCCGGCACGGCCGTCGACCGGTTCGGCGCCAAGCGGGTCAACCTGGCGCTCTACGGGATACGGGCGCTCGGCTTCGCCCTCTACCCCTTCGCGAGCTCCCTGCCCGCCTTCGCGGCCGTCGCCCTCGTCGCCGCGCTCGCCGACCGCTCCTTCGGCGCCGTCCAGCAGTCCCTGATCGGCGAGGTGGCGCGGGGCGCCGCCCGCGACCGGCTCCAGGCGTCCACCCGGGCCCTGCAGAACGCCGGGATGGGCGCGGGAGCCCTGCCCGTCTCCGGGGTGCTGGCTCTGTGTGGCGCCGGCGGGTTCACGTACACCGCCTGGGGCAACTCCCTGGCCTTCGCCCTCGCCGGACTGCTCGTCGGCCGGGTCCGGCCCGTGCGCGACGCCGGGGACGCCCCCGCGAAGCGCCCGACCGCCGGCTACCGGACGGTCCTGCGCGACCGCCCCTTCCTCGGGCTCACCGCCGCCAACTTCCTCACCGCCCTGGGCTACTCCGCCCTGCCCGTCCTCTTCCCCCTCTACCTCTCGACCTGGCTGACGGCCCCCGACTCCCTCACCGGAGCCGCCTTCACCGTCAACACCGTGCTGTGCGCCGCGATCGGCGTACTGGTCGCGGGCCGGGTCCGCCGCTCCGGCGCCCGCCGCACCCGCTCGGCCGCACTCGGCGCCCTGCTCTTCGCCGCCGCCTTCGCCGGGCAGATCGTGCTCGGCACCCTGCGGCCCGGCCGGACCGCCACCCTGATCGCCCTGCTGGCCATCGTCGTCGTCTACACCCTCGGCGAGCTCGTCCACAGCCCCTCCGGCGGCGCCCTGTCGGTCTCCGCCGCCCCCGAGGCCGTCCGTGGCCGCTACCTGGCCACCTACCAGCTGTCCTACTCGCTGGCCAGTGCGCTCGCCCCCTCCCTCTTCACCACCCTGCTCGCCGTCGACGGCCGCCTGCCCTGGGCCGTCCTGGCCGTCGCCGCCCTCGGCACGGCCCTGGCGCTGCTCCGGCTGGAGCGGCACCTGCCGGCCGAGGCCGTGCACGCCGAGCCCCCGGTGGTCCTCAAGGCCTCCGCCGCGGCGCCGGTCCCCGTGACCGCCGCCCCCTGAGCCCCGCCGGTCCTCCCACCCGCTTCCCCCGTCCGAACCAGGAGCCACCCGCCATGAAGCGTTCAGCCACCGTCGCCCTGACCGCACTCGCCCCCGTCTCCTGGGGCTCCACCTACGCCGTGGCCACCGAGCTGCTGCCGCCCGACCGGCCGCTGTTCACCGGGGTCATGCGGGCCCTGCCCGCCGGCCTGCTGCTGACCGCCCTGGCCCGCACCCTGCCCAAGGGCCGGTGGTGGTGGAAGTCCGCCGTCCTCGGCATCCTCAACATCGGCGCCTTCTTCCCGCTGCTGTTCCTCTCCGCCTACCGGCTCCCCGGCGGGGTCGCGGCCGTACTGGGCGCCGCCGGCCCGCTGTTCGTCGTAGGGCTGGCCGCGCTCGTCCTCGGGGAGCGGGCGAGCCTGCGCACCGTGCTCGCCGCCGTCGTCGGGGCGTTCGGCGTGAGCATGGTCGTCCTGACCGCCGAGGCCCGGCTCGACGCGGTCGGCGTCATCGCCGGTGTGATCTCCTCCGCCTCCATGGGCGCCGGCACCGTGATGACCAAGCGCTGGGGCCGCCCCGAGGGCGTGGGCCCGCTGGCGATGACCGGCTGGCAGCTCACCGCGGGCGGACTGTTCATCATTCCCGTCGCCGCCCTCGTCGAGGGTGCCCCGCCCGCGCTCGACGGCAAGGCATTC
This sequence comes from Streptomyces sp. NPDC001549, assembly GCF_042894025.1. Classification (NCBI taxonomy): domain Bacteria; kingdom Bacillati; phylum Actinomycetota; class Actinomycetes; order Kitasatosporales; family Streptomycetaceae; genus Streptomyces; species Streptomyces sp. NPDC001549. The sequence continues at coordinate 172,566 of NZ_JBIAVJ010000002.1, read as the reverse complement.
CTCGGCTACGGCTACATGATGCTGATCAGCACCGGGATCGCGTACTGGCTCTGGTTCCGCGGCATCGGAGCCCTCAGCGCCACCTCGGTCACCCTGCTCGGCCCGCTCTCCCCGCTCACCGCCGCCGTCATCGGCTGGGCCGCCCTCGGGCAGGCGCTGTCGCCGGTCCAGCTCGTCGGGATGGCGATCGCCTTCGGGGCCACCGTCGCCGGTCAGCTGGCAGCCGCCCGCAAGCCTCAATCGTTCAGTTCTGCTGAAAAGAACGATCAGAACATTTCGATGGACCTGACGGATGAGGCGGTGCGACGGTAGTCCACACACCCCACCAGCCCACCCCGAGGAGCAGACCCACAGTGGCCGTCATGGACCGCGTCCGTACCGTCTCGCAGACCGAGCCCGGCAGCACCGCAAGGAAGGGTGCCGCCGGGCTCGGCGTGCTCCTCGCCCTGCTCGCGACGGTCGTCTGGTCCGGCAGTTTCGTCGCCACCCGGGGCATGGCCGAGACCGTGCCACCCGTTCAGGCGGTCTTCTGGCGCTGGATCATCGCCCTGCTCGCCGTCGCCCCCTTCGCCGCCCGCCAGGCCTGGCGGCAGCGGGCCCTGATCCGGCGGCACTTCGGCTTCATCGCCCTCGCCTCGCTGTTCGGCGTCACCCTCTACAACACGCTCGTGCACCAGGCCGGACTGACCACCTCCGCCTCCAACATGGGCATGATCATGGCCGCCTCGCCCGTCATCATGGCGCTCTACGCCCGCCTCGGCGGCGAACGGCTCGGCAAGCGGCGGACCTTCGGCATGCTGCTCGCCGCCCTCGGGGTGCTGCTGCTCGTCGGGGACGGCTCGGTCGGCTTCGACTTCGGCGCCGGAGACCTGTGGATGTTCGCCGCCGCCCTCTCCTTCGCCACGTACAGCGCCCTGCTGCGGCGCAAGCCCGCCGAACTCGGCGGACTGGCCTTCCTGATCACCACCTTCGTGCTCGGCGCGCTGATGCTGGCACCCGCCTACGCCGTCTCCGTCTCCGTCCAGGGCGGCTTCGAGGTCACCACCGGCACGGTCGGACCGCTGCTGTACGTCGGGGTGTTCTCCTCGGCCGTCGCCTTCTTCGCCTGGAACAAGGCCGTCTCGATGATCGGGGCGGCCCGCGCCGGAGTCGTCTACTACCTCCAGCCGGTGTGCGTGGCCGGGCTCGGCTTCCTGCTCCTGGGCGAGCACACCGGACCGGCGCAGCTGCTCTGCATGGCGCTCATCCTCGGCGGAGTCGGGCTGGGGAGTGCCCGGCGGTAGGTTCGGGCCCATGACCGAGTGGGACATCAAGAAGCTGCGGATCCTGCGGACCCTCGCCGAACAGGGGACCGTGACCAGGGCGGCCGAGGCGCTCCACATGACGCCCTCGGCCGTTTCGCAGCAACTGACCAACCTCGCCCGGCAACTGGGCGTGGTGCTGCTGGAGGCCGAGGGCCGCCGGGTGCGGCTCACGGACGCGGCCCACCTCGTCCTGCGGCACACGGAGGCGGTCTTCGCGCAGCTGGAGCGGGCCGACGCGGAACTGGCCGGATACCTCGCCGGGGACACCGGCGAGGTACGGGTGGGGGCCTTCTCCACCGCCGTACCGGCCCTCGTGGTCCCGGCGGTGGCCGCGCTGCGGCGGACCCACCCCGGGGTGGAGGTCCGGGTCCGGGAGACGGAGGCCGCGGAGGCCTACGAGCTCCTGTCGGCCGGGGGCGTGGACCTGGCGCTGTCCCTCACGGCCCACGCACCGACCGCGCGCGATCCCCGGTTCACCCGGGTGGCGCTCCTGGAGGACCCGCTGGACGTGGCGCTCCCGCCGGGCCACCCGCTGGCGGCCGCGCCCGGCCTGCGGCTGGCGGACCTGTCCGGCGACCCGTGGATCTACGGGGGCAGCGGCCCCTGGTCGGAGATCGCCCGGTCCGCGTGCGAGGCGGCGGGCTTTGTCCCGGAACAGGCGCACTCGGCGTCCGGATGGACCGCGATCCTGGCGATGGTGGAGGCGGGGATGGGGGTGGCGCTGGTGCCCCGCATGGTGTCGAGCCGCGCCTCGGGCGGGACGATCCGGGTCCTGGCCCACGACCGTCCGACCCGCCACGTGATCGCGGCGGTCCGCCGGGGCGCCGAATCCGCGCCCGCACTGTCCCACGTCCTCGCGGCCCTCCGCGAAGCGGCCGCGGCCCGGCGGTAGGGGTTTTCCGGGCTTCGCCCGGACCCGGTCCTCACACGCCGGACGGGCTGAAATTCAGCCCCGCCCGGGGGCCCCTCCCAGCGGTAGCTGGGGGAGTGTGAGGCGCGGGGTCCGGGGCGGAGCCCCGGCTACGGCGAGAGCCGTCAGACCTGAGCGGCAGCGGCGGCGGCGTCCGCGGCCTGGGCCTTCAGGGCGCGCTCGACACCCGCGCGGGACTCCGAGATCAGCCGGCGCAGGGCCGCGCTCGGCTCTGCCGAGGCCAGCCACGCGTCCGTCGCGTCCAGCGTCTCCTGCGAGACCTGCAGCGCCGGGTAGAGGCCCACCGCGATCTGCTGGGCGATCTCGTGGCTGCGGGTCTCCCAGACCTCCTTGACCGCCGAGAAGAACTTCTCGGTGTACGGGGCCAGCAGCTCGCGCTGGTCGGTCTGGACGAAGCCGCCGATCACCGCCTCCTGCACCGCGTTCGGCAGGTCGCCGGACTCGACCACCGAGGCCCACGCCTCGGCCTTGGCCTCCGCCGTCGGGCGCGCCGCCCGGGCGGTCGCCGCGTGGCGCTCGCCGGCCGCCGTGGCGTCCCGCTCCAGCTCCGCGGCGATGGCCGGCTCCCCGGCGACGCCCGTCGCGGCGAGCCGCTCCAGGAACGTCCAGCGCAGCTCGGTGTCGACGGCCAGGCCCTCGATCTCCGCCGCGCCGTCCAGCAGTGCCGACAGGTAGGTCAGCTGCCCCTCGGTGCGGGCGCTGGCCGCGAAGGCCCGCGCCCACGCCAGCTGGTGGTCGCCCGCCGGCTCGGCGCCGCGCAGGTGCTCCAGGGTGGCCTCGGTCCAGGCCGCCAGGCCCTGCTCCCGCCACGCCGGGTCGGCGTACAGGTCGATGGCCAGCTTCACCTGGCGGTGCAGCGACTGGACCACGCCGATGTCGGACTCCTTGCCGATGCCCGAGAGGACCAGCGAAAGGTAGTCGCGGGTGGCGAGCTCGCCGTCACGCGTCATGTCCCAGGCGGAGGCCCAGCACAGGGCGCGCGGCAGGGACTCGGTGAAGTCGCCGATGTGCGCGGTGACGGTGGCGAGGGACTGCTCGTCCAGGCGGACCTTCGCGTAGGACAGGTCGTCGTCGTTCAGCAGGAAGACCGCCGGACGGGTGCGGCCGACCAGCTCCGGCACCGTGGTCAGCGCGCCGTCGATGTCCAGCTCGATCCGGTCGGTGCGCACGAGGGCGCCGTCCTGGAGCTCGTACAGGCCGACCGCGATGCGGTGCGGGCGCAGGGTGGACTCGCCCTTGGCGCCGGCGGGCAGCGCGGGCGCCTCCTGGCGGATGCCGAAGGCGGTGATCACACCGTTCCCGTCGGTGGTGACCTCCGGGCGCAGGATGTTGATGCCGGCCGTCTCCAGCCACGCCTTGGACCAGGCGGCCAGGTCGCGGCCCGAGGTCTCCTCCAGGGCGCCCAGCAGGTCGGACAGGCGCGTGTTCCCGAACGCGTGCGCCTTGAAGTACGCCTGCACGCCCTTGAAGAAGGCGTCCGTGCCGACGTAGGCGACGAGCTGCTTGAGCACCGAGGCGCCCTTGGCGTACGTGATGCCGTCGAAGTTGACCATGACGTCGTCGAGGTCACGGATGTCGGCCATGATCGGGTGCGTGGACGGCAGCTGGTCCTGCCGGTACGCCCAGGTCTTCATGGAGTTGGCGAAGGTGGTCCACGCGTGCGGCCACTTCGAGCCCTCCGCGTACGCCTGGCACGCGATCGAGGTGTAGGTGGCGAACGACTCGTTCAGCCACAGGTCGTTCCACCACTCCATGGTGACGAGGTCGCCGAACCACATGTGGGCGAGCTCGTGGAGGATGGTCTCCGCGCGCACCTCGTACGCCGCGTCCGTCACCTTGGAGCGGAAGACGTACTGGTCGCGGATGGTGACCGCGCCCGCGTTCTCCATGGCGCCCGCGTTGAACTCCGGCACGAAGAGCTGGTCGTACTTGGCGAAGGGGTAGTCGTAGGCGAACTTCTCCTGGAACCAGTCGAAGCCCTGCCGGGTGACGTCGAAGATCGCGTCCGCGTCGAGGAACTCGGCGAGCGAGGGGCGGCAGTAGATGCCGAGCGGCACGGACTGGCCGTCCGGGCCCTCGTAGGAGCTGTGCGCCGAGTGGTACGGACCGACGATCAGCGCGGTGATGTACGAGGAGATGCGCGGGGTCGGCTCGAAGCGCCAGACGTTGTCCTTGACGTCCGCGGCCTCGGCCCCCTCAGGAATGTCCCGTGGGGAGTTCGAGATGACCGTCCAGCCCTCGGGGGCCGTCACGGTGAACTGGAACGTGGCCTTCAGGTCGGGCTGCTCGAAGCTGGCGAAGACCCGCCGCGCGTCCGGTACCTCGAACTGGGTGTAGAGATAAGCCTGCTGGTCGACCGGGTCGACGAAGCGGTGGAGGCCCTCACCGGTGTTCGTGTACGCGCAGTCCGCGACGACACGCAGCTCGTTGGCCCCGGCCGCCAGGTGGCTCAGGGCGATCCGGGAGTCGTGGAAGACCGCCGCGACGTCCAGAGACTTGCCGTTGAGGACGACCTCGTGCACGGCCGGAGCGACCAGGTCGATGAAGGTCTCGCCCCCGGACTCGGCCGACTGGAAGCGCACGGTGGTCACGGACGGGTAGGTGCCACCCTCCTGTGCGCCGCTGAGATCGAGTTCGATCTCGTAGGAGTCGACGGTCAGCAGCTTGGCCCGCTGCTGAGCCTCTTCACGGGTGAGATTCGTGCCTGGCACGCGTTCATCTCCTTCGATGGTGACGTTGCCCGGCCATCCTGCCATCCGGACAGCGCCACCGCCTCGGACTAATCCATGGGCGAAAAAACGCGCGCGAGGGCGGCACCGTGACGGTGCCGCCCTCGCGTCGGGTGAGCGGGATCAGCCGCGCAGCTCCTCGGCCACGAGCTCGGCGATCTGCACCGCGTTCAGGGCCGCGCCCTTGCGCAGGTTGTCGTTGGAGAGGAACAGCGCGAGGCCGTTCTCCACCGTCTCGTCGGAGCGGATGCGGCCCACGTACGAGGCGTCCTTGCCCGCCGCCTGCAGGGGGGTCGGGATCTCCGAGAGCTCGACGCCGGGGGCGTCCCCCAGCAGCTCGTAGGCGCGCTCGACGCTGATCGGGTTCGCGAAGCGGGCGTTGACCTGCAGGGAGTGGCCGGAGAAGACCGGCACGCGCACGCAGGTGCCGGAGACCTTGAGCTCCGGGATCTCCAGGATCTTGCGGGACTCGTTGCGGAGCTTCTGCTCCTCGTCGGTCTCGAAGGAGCCGTCGTCGACCAGGTTGCCCGCGAGCGGGACCACGTTGTAGGCGATCGGGCGCTTGTAGACGGCGGGCTCGGGGAAGTCCACCGCGCCACCGTCGAAGGTCAGCTGGTCGGCGGCCTCGGCGACTGCGCAGGCCTGGCCCTTGAGCTCGGCCACACCGGCCAGGCCCGAGCCGGAGACGGCCTGGTAGGTGGTGGCGATCAGCGCGGTCAGGCCGGCCTCGTCGTGCAGCGGGCGCAGCACCGGCATCGCGGCCATGGTGGTGCAGTTCGGGTTCGCGATGATGCCCTTGGGGCGGTTCTTGATCGCGTGCGGGTTGACCTCGGAGACCACGAGGGGGACCTCCGGGTGGCTGCGCCAGGCGGAGGAGTTGTCGATCACGACGGCGCCCTGGGAGGCGACCTTCTCGGCCAGCGCCCGGGAGGTGGCGCCGCCCGCGGAGAAGAGCACGATGTCCAGGCCCGCGTAGTCGGCCGTGGAGGCGTCCTCGATGGTGATCTCCCGGCCCTCCCATTCGAGGATGGAGCCCGCGGAACGGGCCGAGGCGAACAGCCGCAGCTCGTCCACCGGGAACTTCCGCTCGGCGAGGATGCTGCGCATGACTCCGCCGACCTGTCCGGTGGCTCCGACGATTCCGACCCTCACGGTGACTCCTTTTGGTACGTACGACGCGGGCGCGCGTGGAGCCATCATGCGTTCGACCCCACGAGCCTTGTCCAATCCATTGTCCGAGGTACGGACGGTGTCCTGAATGTGAACCCCTGTGGCGAGTTCGTGGCGGGCGTGTTGCGGGGTCCCTGAACACCCGTTTTGCCTGGTCGGAGCGGGTTAACGTCCGATCTGCCGTGTCCGTTGTCCGGACATGACAGACCGCAGAACGAACCACCGAATCGGGGAGATCCACCGTGCGCGCCATCCGCCACCGCCGCCGGTCCATACCGGCGCTCGCCGCCCTCGCGGCCGCCGCCGTCGCCGCACCCGTCCTGCTGACCGCCACGCCGGCGGCCGCCCACCCGCGCGAGGGCAGGCTGGCCAAGGAACTGGTGGAGGAGGTCACCGCCAAGGGCGCCTACCGCCACCTGAAGAAGTTCCAGCAGATCGCCGACGCCAACGGCGGCAACCGCGCCGCCGGCACGCCGGGCCACGCGGCCTCCGCCGCCTACGTGTACGACACGCTGAAGAAGGCCGGGTACCAGGTCTCGTACCAGGACTTCGACATCTACGAGGCGCACACCACGTCGGAGAAGACCACGGTCCTCGGCCAGGACTCCCGCGAGCTGGCCACCGCCGCCTTCACCTTCACCAAGTCCACCCCGGCCGGCGGGCTGGCCGCGCCGCTCGCCCTCGCCCGGGTCGACGAGACCCCCGGCTGCACGGCCGACGACTACCTGGCCGGTGCCTTCGCCGGGAAGATCGCGCTGGTCAAGCGGGGCGCGTGCACCTTCGTGGAGAAGCAGCGGGCCGCGGCCGCGGCCGGCGCGCTCGGCGTGATCGTCTACAACCACAGCGGTACCACCCCGGTGCGCGGCGGGTTCTCCTCGCCCACCGAGGGGATCATCCCGAGCGCCGGCATCACGCTGGCCGACGGCGAGGCGCTGACCGCGGCCGCCGCGAAGGGCGAGGTGAGCGTGCGGCTGGAGCTGGACCAGGAGCACGTGAAGAAGACCACCCGCAACGTGATCGCCGAGACCCGCGGCGGCCGCTCCGACCGCGTGGTGACCCTGGGCGCCCACCTGGACTCCGTACCCGAGGGCCCGGGCATCAACGACAACGGCTCCGGTTCGGCCGGGCTGCTGGAGGTGGCCCTGAAGCTCGCGGACGAGGGCGCCAACAAGAAGGGCAAGGGGCCCGCCAACAAGGTGCGCTTCGGCTGGTGGTCGGCGGAGGAGCTGGGCCTGCTCGGCTCGGAGCACTACGTCGCGCAGCTGTCCGGGAAGCAGAAGAAGGACATCGCGCTCTACCTCAACTTCGACATGATCGCCTCGCCGAACCCGGTGCAGTTCGTCTACGACGGCGATGACTCGGACAAGACGGGCGCGGGCGCCGGACCGGCGGGCTCGGCCGAGATCGAGAGGCTGATCAACGGCTTCCTCGACAAGAGGCGCAAGCCGCACGAGGGCAGTGACTTCGACGGCCGCTCCGACTACGGCCCGTTCATCGCGAACGGCATCCCGGCGGGCGGCACCTTCACCGGCGCCGAGGGCATCAAGACCGCCGAGCAGGCGGCGCGGTACGGCGGCACGGCCGGGGCCCCGTACGACCCGAACTACCACGGGGCGGGGGACAACCTGAAGAACCTGGACCTGGGGGTCTTCGACACCAACCTGGACGTGATCGCGCACGCGGTCGGCACCTACGCCGAGTCGCTGCGCTCGCTCGGCAAGCCGTAGGAGCGAAGAACGACCCGGGGGAACGGCCCGGGGGAACGGCCCGAGGGGGCGGTGCTCGTCAGAGCGCCGCCCCCTCGGGTTCTTCCGTACCGGGTCCTACGGGAGGACCTTCTCGATCTGCACGCTGCCGGTGCCGGCGGCGGTGCCGCGGGCGTTGAGCAGCTGGACCTGGCCGAAGAACTGCCGGCCCTCGGGGGCCGGGCTGGTGACCAGGACGTTCGCCGAGACCTGCGCGGTGGCGCCGGTGGCGAGGTTCACCGCGGCGGCCTCGTCGACCTGGACGGAGCCCAGGGCGGCCGAGAAGAACACGTCACGGTAGTCGTACGTGGTGGAGCCGGACGGGATCGCGTAGCCGATCACCTTGACGGTGTAGGTGCCCGCGGCCGGGTTCACCAGGCTCACGGCCTCCTCGGAGTCGCCGTCGGCGGCCGAGCCGACCTTGACGCCGTCCTTGTAGACCTCCAGGTCGAGGTCGGCGGCGGTGTCGGACACCTTGCCGATCGCGACGTCGAGGCGCGAGGTGCCCGCGGGGACCGCGATCTCGGTGGAGTGGGTCTCACCGGGCGCGATGGTCGGCTTGGCGACCTTCGCGGAACCGAGCGGACCGCCGACGAGCTTGCCGCCGGAGATGGCCGCGCCGGAGTTCTTGACGCTCCACTGGACCGGGGCGGGGGTGCCCTGCTTCACCTCGGGCAGGACCTTGACCGCGGGGTCGAAGGCCGCGCCGAGCACGGAGACGTCCAGCTTGAACGGGTTGTCGAGCACCGGCGACGTACGACGGGCCTCGACCTCGATCTCCCAGACACCCGGCGTCGGCTCGGGGTACGAGCGCACGTCGGGGCGGCAGGTGTTGGCCGGGTTGTCGTAGTTCGGGTAGCAGTTGGTCGTGGCCGTCGGGTCGACCGGCACGCCGTACGGGTGGATCGCGATGAAGCGTGTCTGGCTGCCCGCCGCGAGACCGCCGAGGGCGACCTCCAGGCTCTTGGCACCCGCCGGCACGGTCACGAAGTACGACTTGTGGCTGTTGCGCTGCACCGAGGAGCTCTGCGACAGGGCGAACGACGGCGCGGCCAGGGGGGCGGAAGCCACGACGGTCGTCAGGATCTGCTTGTCGATGCCCTCGGTGGTCTCGTCGTCCAGCTGCAGGATGCCGCTGTGGACGCCGGCCGTCTTGGCGTTGGCCTCGACCTTGATGGTGACGGGCTTGTTCAGCGGCAGGGTGACGTAGTCGTAGCCGCCGATGACCTTGAAGGTGCCGTCGTTGTTGCGCCAGCTCAGGTTGTGCCGGGTGCCGTACTTGACGCCCGTGGTGCGGGTGACGACGACGTTGTAGACCTTCTTCTGGTTGACCTTGAGGCCACCCTCACGGTCGTACAGGCCGGTGCCCGAGCCCGGGGTCTTCAGGAACTGGTCGATCGCGGTGTCGACCGGCGCCTGGACGGTGAACTCGTTGGCCTTCGCGTCGCCCTGGATGGACTCCCACGCGCCGGGGATGTCGATCAGACCCGAACCCTGCGCGTGCGCGGGGACGTTGTCGATCTTCTTGGCGGCGGTGGTGAGCGCGACCCGCAGGGAGGACGGCGTCAGCTTGATGTTGTGCTGCTTGGCGGCCGAGATCAGCAGGGCGCTCGCGCCCGCCGCCTGCGGCGAGGCCATCGAGGTGCCCTGGAGCATGCCGTAACCGGCCGGCAGGGTGTAGCCGGCCTCCTTCACCGGGGCGCCGGGCAGCCAGGTCTGGATGGTGTTGATGGCCGCGCCGGGGGCGCTGATGGTCGGCGTGAAGCCGCCGTCCTCACGCGGACCGCGCGAGGAGAAGGGGAACATGTTGTACTTCGCGCTCACACCGGAGCCGTAGTTGGCGGCCCAGGTCTCCTTGGAGACCGACGCGCCCACGGAGATGACCTTGTCCGCGAGGGCGGGGTCGCCGATGGTGTTGACGCCCGGGCCCGAGTTGCCGGCCGAGATGACCAGCTGGACGCCGTAGGTGTCGATGAGGTTCTTGTAGAGCTCGGAGCGCGCGTTGTTGCCGTCGTTCAGCGCCGGCAGGCCGCCGATGGACATGTTGACGATGTCCACGCCGCGGTTGACGACGAGGTCGATCATGCCCTCGGTCAGCGCGATGTTGGTGCAGCCGCCGGACCAGGAGCAGGCGCGCGAGGAGACGAGCTTGGCGCCGGGCGCCTCGCCGTTCATCTTGCCGCCGAAGAGGCTGTTGGCGGCGGTGATGCCGGCGACGTGCGTGCCGTGCTCGGACTCGATGATGCCGACGTTGACGAAGTCGGCCTTCTTGCCGACCCAGTCGCCGCCCAGCGGGTCCATCGGGACGTTCTTGCGGATCTCGATCACGAACGGGATGCGCTCGGCGACGTCGGTCGCCGGGTTGTCCGTGCCGAAGTAGCCGATCTGGTAGCCGTCCTTGTACGGCTTCATCGGCTCGTTGTTCGTGAAGTCGCCGTCCTGGTCGGTGTCGACGCGGACGGTGCCGGCGGCGGCGTCGTAGAGCAGGCCGAACCGGTCGGTGGTGTCACCGTCGCGGTTGACGTCGCCCGCCATGTCACCGGTGGCGGTGATCGACTCGGTGAAGCGGCTCCACTGGAAGCTGCCCTCCGGGGCCTTCCAGCTCTGGCCGCCCGCGGTGAAGCTGCCGCCGCTGGAGGTGACCGGGGTGATCTGCGGGCGCCAGGTGGCGTCGTTGTCGGTGATCGGGTCGGTGGCCGTCACCCAGTCGACGATCTTGCGCTCGCCGGTGGTGGTCTTCTGCAGGGCCGGGTGACCGAGGTCGATGCCCGAGTCCATGATGCCGATGGTCACGCCGCGGCCGTCGGCCTGCGGGTTGTCCTTCACGAAGTCGACCGCGCCGGTCTCGAAGGACGGGTTGTACGGGTTCTTCGCGGGGGTGTTCTTGTCCGGCGCCGCGTAGGTCTCGGCGGCGGTCTTCTTCACCGTGCCGGTCTCGCGGTCCGCGTCGGGGCGCGGGTCCGGCAGCTGGATCTCGTGCCGCAGGTCGATGCCGTGCACCGAGGAGAGCTTGGTGGCCGCCTTCAGCGCGGCCTCGGCCTTGCCGGTGGGCAGGGTGGCGCGCACGTAACCGAGGTTGTCGTACGTCTGGCCCACCGAGGCGCCCTGGACCGAGCCGAGCTGGTCCGCCACCTGCTTGGTCTGGCCGGGGGCGGTCGCGACCATGACGGTGACGTTCGCGTCACCCTTGGCCTTGGCCTGCTGAAGGAGCTCGGCGTCGGCCGAACCGAGCTTCTGGTCGGCGGACTTGACCGCGGGCGAGGTGCCCGGGGTGTCCGCGCCGGTCGCCGCGAAGACGGGCCCGGCGCCGGTGGCCGCGAGAGCGGCGACCAGACCGGCCGCGGCCGCGACGCGCGCGACGCGTCTGGCCCCGGGTATGGAGCTGGGGGATTCGAGGGTCATCAGCATCCCTGGTAAGTGAAAGATACGGTCCGGATTTCGGTGCCGGATGACCGGTCAGCTTGGCCTAAGCGACAGCTCTTTGGGGAGAGTTGTCATTGACCGAGACCTGTCATGGCGGACTCTCGCCAGTGCGAAGAATGCGCCAGCACGGCCTTACTAGGGCACAGTGGTGCGAACCATAGGTGCCGATCGGTCGATTTATCGACTTGGCGGCCGTACGTCAGCACCGGGACGCGGTCGCGCCCCGGTGTGGGTGTGACAGATTTGGTGCGCTCAGCGCTCGCGCGTGCGCGCGTAGTGGCGCGAGGCTTTCGCCCGGTTTCCGCAGGCGGCCATCGAGCACCAGCGCCGCGTGCCGTTGCGCGAGACGTCGAAGAAGCGCAGGACGCAGGTCTCCGACGCGCACGTGCGGATCCGCTCGGGCGCGGAGCGCAGCAGATCGAGGTAGTCGCGCGCCGCCGTCCAGGCGGGCCCCCAGGCCGGATCGGCGAACTCGGCGCGCTCGCCCGGGCCTTCGGCGGTCAGGGTGGCGCGGATGCGGCCGTGCTCCAGCACGGCGTCGATCAGGGCGCGGGCGCTCTCGTCGGCCGGGTCCGCGACCGCGCGGGCCAGGGCTTCGCGGGCGGTCAGCAGGTGGACGAGGGTGGCCGCGTCCGCTCGGAAGCGGCCGGCCAGGCCGGTGCTCTCCAGCCAGACCGCGAGTCCCTGCATCCGGGTGAGCCCGGCGGCACCGGCGAACAGGTCCAGCGGTTCGCCGTCGACGGCCCAGCGGGTGTTGAGCAGGTCGAGGGCGATCGGCTCCCCGGTCAGGGGTCGTGGGTCCGCCGCGGTCATGTCCGTCTCGTCCCTCTCGCCGGGTGGCTAACCCTTTAAGGGTACGTGAGCGGTTGACGCCCACTCGCCTAACCTTTAATCTAGATATGAAAGGTTAGATTCGATCGTGGGAAGGTTCCTCCGATGTCCGGGGCATACCACTGGGGCGCGCTGGCCGTGCAGGACCGGGTCGGCGTGCGCGACCTCGCCGAGCACGTCGGCCGCTCGATCGGCACGGGCATCCGGGACGTCGTCGCGGCCTTCCTCGGGCTCCAGCCGCACCTGGTCGTCGGCGCCGCGGACGGCACGGGGCGGGTGTGGGCCACCCTGCTCACCGGTGCGCCCGGTTTCGTGCGGGCCACCGGGCCGGACCGGATCGCGGTCGCCGGCGGTCCGCCGGCGGGCGACCCGCTCGCCGAGGCGCTGGCCACGGCCGGGACCCGGGTCGGGACCATCGCGCTCGACCCGCGCACCCGGCGCCGGATGCGGCTGAACGGAACCCTGGAGGTGACGCGGGGAGGCTTCGCCGTCGAGGCCGAGCAGGTCTTCGCCAACTGCCCGAAGTACCTGCAGAAGCGGCAGCCGCTGGAGCTCGCCCGGCAGGGTGCGGGTGTGGTGCGGCGCGGAGAGGCGCTGACCCCCGGCCAGCAGCGGACCGTGCGCGGCGCCGATACCTTCTTCGTCGCCACCACGGCGGAGGCGGACGGGGCCGACGCCAGTCACCGGGGCGGGCTGCCGGGCTTCGTGGAGGTGCTCTCGCCGGTCGAGCTGGCCTGGCCGGACTACGCGGGCAACGCCATGTTCCTGACGCTGGGGAACCTGACGGCCGATCCGCGGGCCGGGCTGCTCTTCCCGGACTGGGAGAGCGGGGCGGTCCTTCAGATCAGCGGCCGGGCCCGGACGGAGTTCGGGGCCGACGGGAGTCGCCGGACCCGCTTCCGGGTGGAGTCGGTGGTGGAGAGCGTGCATCCGGGGCGGCTGCTCTGGAGCACCCCGGAGTACTCGCCTCACCTGGGCAGTACCACCAGGTAGGCGGCGGGTTCCCGGTCGTCGGAGGCCGTCAGGGCGGTCTGGATGACCGCCGCCTGCTGCTCGGGCCAGTCGCGGAGCTTGCGCGGGGTGATGTGGATGACGGTCACCCCGAGCCGTTCCAGCGTCTCGCGCTTGCGCACGGACTCGGACCACTGCTCGTCCTCGCCCTGGCGCGGGGCGCGGGTGTCGATCTCCACGGCGACGGCGTGCTCGGGCCAGTACGCGTCGACTCCGCCGAGGTGCGGGCCGCCGGGCAGCCGCAGGTCCACGTTCCACACCGGGTCGGGGAGCTCGAAGCCGCGTACGACGCGGTACAGCCGGTCCTCGGCGATGGCCCGGCCCTCCGCGAGCAGCGACTCGACCGCGTCGACCACGTGCGGCCGGTTCAGCAGCCGGGCCACCGTCAGCTCCCGTACGACTGCGGCCGGTTCGCAGTGCCCGCCGCGAACGGCCTCGCTCAGCAGGCGGCGTACGGTGCCGGCGTCGGAGAGCTGGGTGACGGCGTCGGCGACGGCCCGCGCGACGGGCGCCACCGGCAGCCCGGTCACCTCCTGGGGCCTCGGCGGGGTGTGCGTCCGTACGATCCGCACGTCCCCGGTGGAGCGCAGCCGCCGGGTGCCGGGAACGAGGACGTCGATGTGCGAGAGGGCGAGCAGCGGGAGCGCGGAGCTGAACCGGTACAGGGCGAGCGCCGCCAGCCCGGTGATCATGGCCTCGCCGCCGCGCCGCCCCGCGTACAGCAGCGCCGCGTGCAGCCGCTCCTCGCTCGTCGCGGGACCGGGGTGGAGCAGGAACACCCCGGGCAGGATCTGCTGCCAGGGCCGCTCGGCCGCGTCGGAGGCGGTGACGCCGTGCTCGCGCAGCTGGGCGAGGGTCAGCACGCGGGGGCGGCTGCCGGTGAGGTGGGCGAGGGGGAGGGGTGCGTTGTGGTTCATGACGCGGTGATTCCCTCAGGCCATGGCCCTGCTAACCCCTGTTACACGCTCGTCGACAAATCCGGACAAGCTGGGGCTAAAGTACGGGCGTTCGACTGCCGATGGAGTGCGCCCGTGTGGGGGACCCGGCCCGGCGCCGCTGCCGGCGGGGCTGGAGGATTCAGCCCCGCCGGCGTTTGAAGCGCGGGGTCCGGGGCGGAGCCCCGGCGGCGGACCCGCGGGCTAGTCGCCGGCCGCCGCGTCGCACCGCTGCGCGGCAAGGGCACGGGCCAGGTCATCGCGCGACTCCAGGACCAGCCGGCGCAGGGCCGGCGGAGCCGAAGGGCGGGCCGACAGCCACGCGTCGGTGGCCTCCAGCGTGGCGGAGTCACTCTGCAGCGACGGGTACAGCCCCTTCACCACGTCCATCGCGATCTGGATCGACCGGTCCGCCCACACCCGTTCGATCACCTCGAAGTAGTGCCCCGCGTAGGCCGCCAGCAGTCCCCGCTGCGAGGACTGCTGCATGCCCGCGATCGTCGCCTCGACCAGCGCGTTGGACAGCGCGTCCGATTCGACCACAGCCGCCCACGCCTGGTCCTTCACCGCCTGCGAGGGCCGCGCCGCCAGGCACCGCACCTGGTGCCGCTTGCCCGAGGCCGTGTCGTCGCGCGCCAGTTCGGCGGCGAGCACGGTCTCGTCCACCGCCCCGTGCGCGGTCAGCGGCAGCAGGAAGTCCCAGCGCAGCTCCTGGTCCACCTCCAGCCCGTCGATCCGCGCCGAGCCCTCCAGCAGCCCGAGCAGCAGCTGGAAGTCGCCCTCCGTCGCCGCGCTCGCCGCGAAGAAGCGGGCCCACGTCAGCTGGTGCTCCGACCCCGGCGCCGCGACCCGCAGTTCGTGCAGCGCACCCGCCGCCAGCTCCCGGCCGCCCTGCTCACGCCAGGTGGGCGCCGCGTAGTGGGTGACGGAGGTCAGGGCCTGCGCGTGCAGCATCTGCAGGACGCCGACGTCCGTCTCCCGGCCCGCGTGCGCGAGGACCAGCGAGACGAAGTCGCGCGCCGGCATCAGGCCGTCGCGCGTCAGGTTCCACAGCGCCGACCAGCTCAGCGCCCGCGCGAGCGGGTCCGTCAGGTCGCCGAGGTGCGCCCGCAGGGTGGCCAGCGAGCCCTCGTCGAAGCGGATCTTGCAGTAGGTGAGGTCCTCGTCGTTGACCAGGACCAGGTCGGGCCGCTCCGCGCCCGTCAGCTCCGTGACGACCGTCCGCACGCCCGAGACGTCCGCGTCGGCCCGCGCGTAGCGGAGCAGCGCCCCGTCCGACTCCAGCCGGTACAGGCCCACCGCGACCCGGTGCGGGCGCAGCTCGTCGCCCTCCTGCACGACCGCCAGCTCCGTCACCCGGCCGCCCGCGTCGTAGGTGATCACCGGGGTCAGCGCGTTCACGCCGGCGGTCTGCAGCCAGGCCCGCGACCACTGCGCCATGTCCCGCCCGGAGACCTCCGCGAGCACCGAGAGCAGGTCGTCGAGCGTGGTGTTCCCGTACGCGTTGGCCTTGAAGTAGCGCCGCGCGCCCTCCAGGAAGGCCTCCCGTCCCACGTAGGCGACCAGTTGCTTGAGCACCGCCGCGCCCTTGGCGTAGGTGATGCCGTCGAAGTTCAGCTTGGCGTCCTCCAGGTCACGGATGTCGGCCGTGATCGGGTGGGTGGACGGCAGCTGGTCGGCCCGGTAGGCCCAGGCCTTGCGGTTGTTGGCGAAGGTGACCCACGCCTGGTCGAAGCGGGTGGCCTCCACCAGGGCGAAGGAGCCCATGAAGTCCGCGAAGGACTCCTTCAGCCACAGGTCGTCCCACCACTTCATGGTGACCAGGTCGCCGAACCACATGTGCGCCATCTCGTGCAGGATCGTGTTCGAGCGCCGCTCGTAGGAGGCCTTCGTGACCTTGCCGCGGAAGATGTACTCCTCGCGGAAGGTCACCATCCCCGGGTTCTCCATCGCGCCCAGGTTGTACTCCGGCACGAAGGCCTGGTCGTACTTCCCGAAGGGGTACGGGTAGTCGAAGAGCTCGTGGAAGAGGTCGAAGCCCTGCTTGGTGACGAGGAAGACGTCATCCGCGTCGAAGTGCTTCGCCAGCCCCTTGCGGCACATCGCGCCCAGCGGGATGGTCAGGTCCCCGCGCGTGTAGGAGTCCGTCACGTAGTGGTAGGGACCCGCGACCACGCACGTGATGTACGTGGAGATCGGCGCGGTCTCCGCGAACCGCCAGACGCCCGCCTCGCGGGACGCCTCCGCGCCGTTGCTCCACACCTGCCAGCCCTCGGGAGCCGTCACCTCGAAGCGGTACGGGGCCTTCAGGTCGGGCTGTTCGAAGTTCGCGTACACCCGCCGTGCGTCGGCCGGCTCGTACTGGGTGTAGAGGTAGACCTCGCCGTCCTCCGGGTCCACGAAGCGGTGCAGGCCCTCGCCGGTCCGGCTGTACGCGCAGTTCGCGTCCACCACGAGGACGTTCTCGGCGGCCAGGCCGTCGAGGGTGATCCGGGCGCCGTCGAAGACCGCGGCCACGTCCAGTGCGTGCCCGTTCAGGGTCACGGCGTTCACCGAGGGCGCGATCAGGTCCGCGAAGGTGGAGGCGCCGGCACCCGCCGCCCGGAAGCGGATCGTCGTCACCGAGCGGAAGGTCCGCGGCCCCTCGGCCGGTTCGGCCTCGTCCACCGCGGACCGGATGTCAAGGACCACCTCGTACCCGTCGACGGACAGCAGCTCGGCCCGCTCGCGGGCCTCGTCGCGGGACAGATTCTCTCCGGGCACGTGCACTCCTTCGTGCGTGATCGCGTTCTTGTGTCGAATCCTCGCACGAGGGAATGCGCGCCAGCCGGTACTGGTTGGTGACGGGGAACGTGAGCCCAGTGATGCCTTTTTGCGACCCATGCCGAGACTGAGGAGAGACATGACCGACACCCAGGTGCGCGAGAAGACCCCGGTCGACTTCTGGTTCGACCCGCTCTGCCCTTGGGCCTGGATGACGTCCCGCTGGATGGTCGAGGTCGAGAAGGTCCGCGACGTCGAGGTCCGCTGGCACGTGATGAGCCTCGCGGTGCTCAACGAGAACAAGCTCGACGAGCTGCCCGAGACCTACCGCGAGCTGCTCGGACCCAAGGGCTGGGCCCCGGTGCGCGTGGTGATAGCGGCCCAGCAGAAGCACGGTGAGGAAGTCACCGGCAAGCTCTACACCGCGCTCGGCACCCGCATCCACAACGACGAGAAGGGCCCGACCCGCGAGGTGATCGCCGAGGCGCTGGCCGAGGTCGGCCTGCCGGCCGAGCTGCTCGCGTACGCCGACTCGGACGAGTACGACGAGGTGCTGCGGGCCTCGCACAACGACGGGATAGACCGGGTGGGCCAGGAGGTCGGCACCCCGGTGATCTCCGTTCCGGGAGCCGAGGGCGATGTGGCCTTCTTCGGTCCGGTCGTCACCCCGACCCCGCGCGGCGACGCCGCCGCCCGGCTCTGGGACGGCACCCTGCTCGTCGCCTCGACCCCGGGCTTCTACGAGATCAAGCGCACCCGTACCAAGGGCCCGTCCTTCGAGTAGGCCCGGGCCGGCGCACCACACAGAAGACCCCCGTGAGTCACGTCCTCACGGGGGTCTTCCGTTCGACACGCCCGCCGGCGAAGGCTGAGAAGACGATCACGAGGCGGACGGGCTTGTGGTGCTGGGATCAGCCCTTGGCGGGGATCAGCAGCGGGGTGTTCGCCTTGGCGTCGGCGTAGCGCTTGGACACGTCCTGCCAGTTGACGACGTTCCACATCGCCTCGATGAAGTCCACCTTCTGGTTCTTGTACTGAAGGTAGAACGCGTGCTCCCAGGCGTCGAAGACCAGGATCGGCGTGCTGGCGACCCCCACGTTGCCCTGGTGGTCGTAGACCTGCTCGACGACCAGGCGGCCGCTGACGGGCTCGTACGCGAGCACGCCCCAGCCGGAGCCCTGGGTGGCGGAGGACGCGAAGGTCAGCTGCTTCCTGAACTTCGCGAAGGAGCCGAAGGACTCGGTGATCGCGTCGGCCAGGTCGCCCAGACCGTCGGCCGCGGTGGGCTCGCCGCCGCCCTCGCCGGTCTTCGGGCTGGCCATGTTGTGCCAGTAGATGCTGTGCAGGATGTGGCCGGAGAGGTGGAACGCGAGGTTCTTCTCGAGGCCGTTGAGGGCGCCCCAGTTCTCCTTGTCGCGCGCCTCCGCCAGCTGCTCCAGCGTGTTGTTGGCGCCCGTGACGTAGGCCGCGTGGTGCTTGTCGTGGTGCAGCTCGATGATCTGCGGGTTGATCACCGGCTCCAGCGCCGCGTAGTCGTACGGAAGCTCAGGAAGCGTGTAGATGGCCATGCGTGTTATCCGGTCCCCTCAGCGTGCCAATCGCTTATTGCAATTAATGCGCAACTGCACGCTAGCAGCATCTATTCCTCTCCTCACGTAAGGGCTGCCTCTCTTGCCGGGACCTCCGGAACGCCGAAGGCCGGGCCCATGCGATCGCATGAGCCCGGCCCCTGACGTGCCGTTCGGTGCGGGTGTTACACCGCTGCACGCTCCGCCGCGGCCCGGCGCTGCATGACGTAACCGGTCGCCGCGAGGGCGACCGTCAGCCCGCCGGTGAAGACCACCTGGACCTGCGTGTCCTCGCCCAGGGCCATCAGCGCCAGGACCCCGGCCACCCCGGCCAGCGCCACCCAGGTCAGATAGGGGAAGCCCCACATCTTCACGACCAGCTTCCCGGGGGCCTCGCGCTCCAGCCGGCGGCGCAGCACGAACTGCGAGACGGCGATGAAGCCCCAGACGATCAGGATGACCCCGCCCACCATGTTCAGCAGCCAGGCGAACAGGGTGTCCGGGTACCAGTAGGACAGCAGCACGGTGACGAAGCCGAAGCCGCAGGAGGCGAGGACCGCCCGGCGCGGCACCCCGCCGCCGACCTTGCCCAGCGCCTTCGGGCCCTGGCCGCGGGAGACGAGGGAGTAGGCCATGCGCGAGGAGCCGTAGATGTTGGCGTTCATCGCGGACATCAGGGCGATCAGGATGACCACGTTCATGATCTCGCCGGCGGCCGGGATGCCCAGGCGGTCCAGGGTCGCGGCGTACGGGCCGTCCGCCGTGACGGCCGGGTCGTTCCACGGCAGGAGGGTGACGATGACCAGCATGGAGCCCACGTAGACGATCGCGATCCGCCACATGGTGGTCCGCACGGCCTTGGCCACACCCTTGACCGGGTCCTCGGACTCGGCGGCCGCGATGGTCACCGTCTCCAGTCCGCCGTACGCGACGACGGAGGCCAGCAGTCCGACCAGCAGGCCGTCCACGCCATGGGGCAGGAAGCCGCCGTCGTGCAGCAGGTTGGCGGAGCCGGGGGAGTCGGTGCCGGGCAGCAGGCCGAGCACGGCCAGCACGCCCAGGCCCAGGAAGAGCGCGATCGCGCCGATCTTGAGGGCGGCGAACCAGAACTCGAACTCGCCGAAGTTCGATACGGCGGCCAGGTTGGAGCCGCAGAACACCGCCATGAAGACCAGCACCCACATCCAGGAGGGGGTGCCCGGGAACCAGCCGGTCATGATGTGCGCGGCACCGATGCCCTCGATGGCCACGCCCACGCAGAGCAGGGTCCAGAACATCCAGCCGGCGGTGAATCCGGCCCAGGGGCCGATCGCCCGCTCCGCGTGTACGGAGAAGGAGCCCGAGGCCGGGTTGGCGGCGGACATCTCGCCGAGCATCCGCATCACGAACATCACGAGCAGCCCGGACGCGGCGTACGCGAGCACGATCGAGGGACCTGCGGCGGCGATGCCGGCGCCGGAGCCGACGAAGAGTCCGGCGCCGATGACACCGCCGAGGGCGATCATCGAGAGGTGGCGCTGCTTGAGTCCGTTGCCGAGGGGTGATCCGGCGCCGGTCTGCGGTGCTTCGGGGGGTGTCAGGGTGCTCTGACTCATTGGGGGTGTGCCTGTCCGGTTGTGCGGGGGGACGTGATGAGGTGCGCCAGTCTGCCGAGTGCCCGATCGCCGGATGTTCTGAGTCCGATATCCGGACATCAGGCTCACGGTTCGTGATCATTCCCGTACGCGCCCCGCGTCGCCGCCGTACGCTCCCGCGTCGCCGCCGACCCGGGAACGAAGAAGAAGAGGACCCCCGTACCGCGGTACGGGGGTCCTCTTCTTCGTCTTCCTTCGTCAGGCCTTGCGGGCCCTCAGCTCGCGGATCCCCGCCACGGCGAGGACCAGCGCGGCCGCGCCCGAGGACCACAGCAGCTGGGGCCGCGCGGAATCGTCGAACAGCATCAGGACCAGCACCGCCGCCATCCCGAGCAGCGCCGCCCAGGTCGCGTACGGGAACAGCCACATCGGCAGGGTCAGCCGCTCGGGCATGTCCCGCTCGATCCGGCGGCGCAGCTTCAGCTGCGAGACGGCGATCAGCGCCCACACGAACAGCAGCACCGCGCCGACCGCGTTGAGCATGTAGAGGAAGATCGTGTCCGGCCACAGCAGGTTGAGCACCACCGACACGAAGCCGAAGGCCACCGAGGCGAACACCGCCCGGCGCGGCACCCCGCCGCCCGAGACCTTCAGCAGCGCCTGCGGCGCCTCGCGGCGCTCGGCCAGCGAGAACACCATGCGCGAGGACCCGTAGAGGTTCGCGTTCAGCGCCGACAGCAGGGCCACGAACACCACGATGTTCATGATCTGGCCGGCCGCCGGGATGCCGATCGAGTCGAGCACCGCCACGTAGGGGCTCTCGCCCGGCTTCAGCGAGTCCCACGGCAGCAGGGTCACGATGACGACCATCGAGCCGACGTAGAAGAAGAGGATGCGCCACACCGCGCTGCGCACCGCCCGGGACACCGACCGCGCCGGGTCGTCCGACTCGGCGGCGGCGATGGTGACGACCTCCAGGCCGCCGAAGGCGAAGATGACGGCGAGCATGCCCGCGACCACTCCGCCGAAGCCCTCGGGGAAGAAGCCCCCCTGGCCGGTGAGGTTGGCCATGCCGACCGGTTCCGTGTCCGGGAGCAGGCCGAGGACCGCGAGGGTGCCGAGGATCAGGAAGAGCACGATCGCGCCGACCTTGAGCGCGGCGAACCAGAACTCGAACTCGCCGAAGTTCTTCACGGCGGCCAGGTTGCTCACGGTGAAGACCACCATGAACAGCAGCACCCAGACCCACTGGTCGACCGAGGGCACCCAGCCGTTCGCGATCTTCGCCGCGCCGGTGGCCTCCACGGCCAGCACCACGACCAGCAGGAACCAGTACAGCCAGCCCGCCGAGAAGCCGGCCCAGCGCCCGAGCGCCCGCTCCGCGTAGACGGAGAACGAGCCCGAGGCGGGCATCGCGGCCGACATCTCGCCCAGCGCCCGCATCACCAGCATCGCGAGCACGCCCGCGAGCAGGTAGGAGCAGATGATCGCGGGACCGGCGATGCCGATGCCGGCGCCGGAGCCGACGAAGAGCCCGGCGCCGATGACGCCGCCGAGGCCCAGCATGGTCAGGTGGCGCTGCTTGAGGCTGTGGCTGAGGGGTTCCGCGGGCAGGTCGCCCGTGGCGGGAGGTGCTTCTTCCAGGCGCTCACGCATGAAGGGTGCTCGTACTCTCGTTCGGGCCCAGTGGCGGTGGGAGCCCCGCAGCAGAATTGGCGGGATCCTACAGTCTCGCTGAGCGGTGGTCTTTCGTGCAAAACGGACGTGCTGTCCGATGTTCCTCGTGATGAGGATCACGCCGACTCGGGTGTGGGGTAGCGGGTTTGTGAAATCCCCACCAAAGCGGGGAGTGCGGCTTTGTCCCGGGCGGCGGCGGGGCGGTGGGGGAGCGCGCACTAGCGTCGGTGATCGTCCTGCCACCCCCATCCCGTGGAGCCTCCCGATGAGCACTGCCTCCGTCTCCCTCCGGCCCGGCGCCGTCCTCGCCGATCTGCTGCCCGCGAGCCGCGTCCGCGACATCGCGCTCGTCGTCGGCGGCGCCGCGCTCACCGGGCTGGCCGCCCAGATCGCGGTTCCCGTTCCCGGCTCCCCGGTCCCCGTCACCGGCCAGACCTTCGCCGCGCTGCTCGTCGGTACCGCGTTCGGTGCCCGCCGCGGCTTCCTCTCGCTTGCGCTGTACGCCCTCGTCGGCATGGCAGGCGTGCCGTGGTTCGCGGGCGGGACCTCCGGTGCGGGCGGCGCTTCCTTCGGTTACGTGCTCGGCATGCTGCTGGCCGCCACCGTCGTCGGCGCCCTCGCGCGGCGCGGCGGCGACCGCTCGGTGCTGCGTACGGCCGGCTCGATGGTGGTGGGCTCCGCCGTGATCTACGCGGTGGGCGTGCCGTACCTGATGGCCGTCACCGGGATGTCCCTCGGCGCGGCCGTCGCGGCGGGCCTGGTCCCCTTCCTGATCGGCGACGCGCTCAAGGCCGCGCTGGCCATGGGCGCCCTGCCGGCCGCCTGGAAGCTGGCCGGCCGCCGCGGCTGAGCGGCCCCTGAAACGCACCGGAGCCCGGCCCGCCTTGTGAAGGCGGGCCGGGCTCCGGTGTACGTGCATGTGCGATCAGCCCTGCAGGGCCCGCTTGCGGCGGAAGTCCAGGACCACACCGACGAGCACGACGAGGCCGGCGACGAGGGTGGACAGGGTGACGACCTCGCGGTTGGCGTCGTCCACGAACATGTAGCCGATCACGAACGTGATCAGGGCGGCGGTGGCCCAGGTCAGCCACGGGAACAGCCACATCTTCACGGTCAGCTTCTCCGGGGCCTCGCGGACCAGGATCCCGCGCATCTTCAGCTGGGTGAAGCAGATCACCAGCCAGACGAAGAGCGCGATGGCACCCGAGGAGTTGAGGAGGAAGTTGAAGACCGTGTCCTTGAAGGCGTAGTTGAAGTAGACGGCGACGAAGCCGAAGACCGTGGAGCCCAGGATCGCGGCGACCGGCACACCGTTCTTGTTGACCTTGGCGAACGCCTTGGGGGCGTCACCGCGCTCACCGAGCGAGAAGGCCATGCGGGAGGCGGTGTAGAGGCCCGAGTTCAGGCAGGACAGCACGGCGGTCAGGACGATGACCTCCATGATCGTGCCGGCGTGCGCGATGCCGATCGAGTCCAGGGCGGCGACGTACGAGCCCTTCTCGGTGATCGACTTGTCGTTCCACGGGAGCAGGGTCAGCACGATGAAGATCGAGCCGAGGTAGAAGACGCCGATCCGCCAGATGACGGAGTTGGTGGCCCGGGTGACCGCCTTGCGGGGGTTCTCCGACTCGCCGGCCGCCAGGGTGACGATCTCGCTGCCCATGAAGGAGAAGACGACCATCAGCACACCGGTGAGGACGGCGCCGTAGCCGTTGGGGAAGAACCCGCCGGCGTCGGTGAGGTGCGCGAAGCCCGAGCCCGGGTTGTCGGAGCCCGGCAGCAGGCCGAAGACGGCCAGCATGCCGACGATCACGAACGCGCCGATGGCGACGACCTTGATGCCCGCGAACCAGAACTCGAACTCACCGTAGGAGGCGACCGAGCCGAGGTTGGTGGCGGTCAGCACCGCCATCACGATCAGCGCCCAGGCCCACTGCGGGACGGCCGGGATCCAGCTCTCCAGGATGGAGGCACCGGCGGTGGCCTCCACCGCGAGCACGACGACCCAGAAGAACCAGTAGAGCCAGCCGATGGAGAAGCCCGCCCAGCGGCCGAGCGCGCGGTCGGCGTAGGCCGAGAAGGAGCCCGAGTTCGGGCTGGCGGCGGCCATCTCGCCCAGCATCCGCATCACGAAGACCACCATCGCGCCGACCAGCGCGTAGGAGATCAGGATGGCGGGGCCGGCCTTGGCGATGCCGCCGCCGGAACCGACGAAGAGGCCGGCGCCGATGACGCCGCCGATGGCGATCATGGACAGGTGGCGGTTCTTGAGACCGGCCTTCAGACCGTCGGAGGGCTGGCCGTCACCGGGGTTGCCGGTGGGGCCGCCTTCCTTCTGAAGGGTCGTCGTGGAGCTCATGGACGGATCCTTAGGTTCTCGGGTTGCGAGCCCCGGCATTCAAACCTGAGATGAACGCAGGACGGAAGACCTCAATCCCGATCGTTGCCTTGGTGTGAACGCCCAGAGCGCGGCCCCGCCCTGTCCCATCTGCGTTCTTTGGGTTTACTTGAGCTTTAGAAGTGACTTACGCGACACCCGCTGCGGGTCGTCGGGCCTCCTCGTGCCACACTCGTCCCATGCGCGTGTACCTCGGATCCGACCATGCCGGCTTTGAGCTCAAGAACCACCTGGTGGACTGGCTCAAGAACAACGGCCACGAGCCCGTCGACTGTGGGCCCCACATCTACGACGCGGTGGACGACTACCCGCCGTTCTGCCTCCGCGCCGCGGAGAAGACCGCCGCCGACGCCGGCAGCCTCGGCATCGTGATCGGCGGCTCCGGCAACGGCGAGCAGATCGCCGCGAACAAGGTCAAGGGCGTCCGCGCCATCCTGGCCTGGAGCGTCCAGACCGCCCAGCTCGGCCGTGAGCACAACAACGCCAACGTCATCTCCGTCGGCGGCCGGATGCACACGCAGGACGAGGCCGTCAGCTTCATCGAGGCCTTCCTGGCGACCCCGTACTCCGACGAGGAGCGCCACACCCGCCGCATCGACATGCTCTCCGCGTACGAGACCACCGGCGAGCTCCCCCCGATCCCGGCCCACCACCCGCAGGGCTGATCCCGCTTCCGGCCGTGCCGCCCCTTCCCGGGGGCGGTACGGCCGGTTTCTCTTTCCGAGGAGCTCCGCCGTGCCCGAGGGGCATACGATCCACCGCCTCGCCCAGGACCACGCCGAGCGGTTCGCGGGCCGGCCGGTCCGCGTCAGCAGCCCCCAGGGCCGGTTCGAGCAGAGCGCGGCCGTGCTCGACGGGCGCGAGCTGGACGGCGCCGAGGCGCACGGCAAGCACCTCTTCCTGGAACTCGGCGACGCCTGGATCCACATCCACCTCGGCCTGTTCGGCAAGCTCGGCTTCGGCCCCGCCCCGGCCCCGCCCGCCACGGACACGGTCCGGCTGCGCCTGCTGAACGAGGACCACTACGCCGACCTGCGCGGCCCCACCGCCTGCGCACTGATCGGCGAGGGCGAGAAGAAGGCAATACACGACCGGCTCGGCCCGGACCCGCTGCGCGCCGGCGACGACCCCGACCGGGCCTGGACCCGGATCTCCCGCTCCCGCACCACCGTCGCCGCCCTGCTCATGGACCAGAAGATCGTCGCGGGCATCGGCAACGTCTACCGCGCCGAGGTCCTCTTCCGGCACGGCATCGACCCCTACCGCCTGGGCAAGGACCTCACCCGCGGCGAGTGGGACGCCATGTGGGCCGACCTGGCCGCCCTGATGCGCGAGGGCGTGCGCAACAACCGCATCGACACCGTCCGCGACGAGCACCTGCCCGAGGCCATGGGCCGGCCGCCGCGCGTCGACGACCACGGCGGCGAGGTGTACGTCTACCGGCGGGCGAACATGCCCTGCCACATCTGCGGCGGCGGGATCCGCACCGCCGACCTCGCCGCCCGCAACCTCTTCTGGTGCCCCGGCTGCCAGTCCCGCTGACGCGGTCGCACGGTCCATCGCCCCGGTCCGTCGCCCGTTCCGCCGCCCCGTTTCGCTCGCCGCCCGTCTCTAGAAGCCGTGCGGCAGCCAGGGAGCCACGTCCCCGGCGAAGGCGCGCGAGGCCTCCGTCAGAGCGCCCGGGCGCAGCTCGCGCACCAGACCGGCCCCGGCCAGTGAGGTGAGGGTGATCCCGCCCAGGTACGCCGATCCCAGCTCCCGGACCGACAGCTCCAGGTCCGCCGGCTCCTCGGTCCGCGTACAGCGCGCGGCGCCCTTCGCGTCCACGGACAGCCGCCACCGCCCCTCGTTCCAGGGACAGAACGCGTCCCGGACCTCCACGACCACGTCCACCGGCGCCCCGTACGTCCGCGCCTCCAGCGCCGCCGCCAGGTCCACCAGCCGTACGTGCAGCGAGTCCCGCGTCCGCGGCCGCGACCGCCGGACGTCGCTGACCAGGTGCAGCACCGGGTCGTCCACCGGCCGCCGCTGCGCCCGTACCGTCCAGGTCAGGTCGATGGAGAACAGGTAGCGCCACAGCGCCGCGCACGCCGCCGGGTCCAGTGCGTCGAGATCGCGCACCTCGACCTTGCCGTCCGAACCCGTCGGGTCCCAGTCGGGCTTGACCCGGTAGCGGGCGTACCCGATCACCTCGCCGTCCTCCCGCTCGGCGACCACGCACTTCAGCGGGGACCCGCCGCCGCGCATCGCATCCGGGTCCAGCAGCGGCAGCCGCTCCCAGCCGGGCTGCCGGGCGGGCATGCCCGGCCGCGTGGGGACCAGCGCCGCGTAGACCCGCTCGCAGTCGGCCAGCGCCCGGCCCGGGTCCACGAGGCGCAGCCGCACCCCGTCCGTGCCCGGCGGCACGGACAGCCGTACGCGGGTCGTGTCGATGTCCACCGCCAGGGCGTACGTCGCCGTGCCGTAGCCGAAGCGCCCGTAGATCGCCGGGTCCGAGGCCGTCAGCACGGCGAGCGGTTCGTCACCCGCCCGGATGTCGTCGAGCTGGCGCCGCATCAAAGAGGTGAGCACCCCGCGCCGGCGGTGGGTGGGGGAGACCCCCACCATCGTGACTCCGGCCGCCGGGACGGCCGCCCCGCCCGGCACGGAGAGCCGGAAGGAGAACGCACCGGCCGCGCCGACGCAGGTGTCGCCGTCCCAGACGCCCAGCGAGCGGTCGGCCTCCGTCAGCGACTTGTAGAGCTCCCGCTCCTCGGGGGAATCGGGCACGCCCCCGAAGGCCAGTTCCAGGTGGTCGTACCAGACATCCCACTCATCAGACTTCAATGCGCGCATCTCCAGAGTCATGTGGCCATCCCTATCAGGGCATTCCGGCTCAGTCGACCTGTTTTCGGACGCCTGCGGACCCCCGGTCCGGGGGTACCCCTGCGCATCCACAGCCAGGATGGATAAGGTCCCGAATCAATGGCCGGAGCACGCGTGGAATCCCTCATGGCCCGGATGCGCATGCTGTCGCACCGGGGCCGCACAGCCCTGCGGAAATCAGCCGTCGACTACTTCCGCGGCGACGCCTCCGACTGGCTCGCCTTCGGCGGCCTGCTCCTCACCATCCCCGCCATCGCCTGCGGCACGCTGATGCTGCCTGTCTGGTTCTCGCCGTCGGCGCTCGTCCTGCCGATCGTGGCCGGCGGCCTGCTGCTGCGCCCCGCCAGCCTCCTCGCCCTGTACGCCGCCTCCGCGGCCGCACTGATCGTCGAGGCCCTCGTCCTCGGCCCCTATACCCAGGGCCCGGCCCGCGTCACCCCCGGCACTGTGCTGGTGGTGGCCGCCTGCGGGTTCTTCGGGCTCGTCATCGCCCAGTTCCGCAGCCGCGTCGGCGTGCCGTGGAGACGCGGCGGCACCATGCTCTTCGACCTGCGCGAACGCATCCGCGTGCAGAGCAAACTGCCCGCCCTGCCGCGCGGCTGGCACCGCGAGATGGCTCTGCGCCCGGCCGGCGGCCAGTCCTTCTCCGGCGACTTCGTGGTCGCGGCCCGCACCAACGGCGGCCGGACCCTGGAGATCGTCCTGACCGACGTCTCCGGCAAGGGCATGGAGGCCGGCTCCCGGGCCCTGCTGCTCTCCGGTGCCTTCGGCGGACTGCTCGGCGCGCTGCCCGCCCACGGCTTCCTGCCCGCCGCCAACGGCTACCTGCTCCGCCAGGACTGGGACGAGGGCTTCGCCACCTCCATCCACCTCGTCCTGGACCTGGAGACCGGCGACTACGAACTCCTCTCGGCCGGCCACCTCCCCGCCCTCCAGCTCTCGGCGGGCACGGGCCGCTGGCAGGAGAAGTCCGGCGAGGGCCCGCTCCTCGGCGTCTACGACGGCGCCGAATTCACCCCCGCCCGCGGCAGCCTGCGCCCCGGCGACGTCCTGATGCTCTTCACCGACGGCCTCGTCGAGACCTCCGACCGGGAGATCAGCGAGGGCATCGACCGCCTCACCGGCGAGGCCGACCGCTACGTCGCCGCCGGCTGGGACGGCGCGGCCTGGCACCTGATCGAGAAGGTCGCCAAGGACGTCAACGACGACCGCGCGCTGCTGCTCATCCGCCGCTCCGCCTGACCGCGGGGTGGGGATTGCCCCACCACCGGTCCGCCGGGCGGCGTCATGGCCGCCGGCCCACCGTGATCCGTAGCGTCGGAGCCACGATCAGGACGGCGGCGAGAGGCGGCACCCCATGAGGCTCCGACGGAGCGAGCGGCGGCACGGGCAGCACGGACAGCACGGGCAGCACGGACAGCTCCGGCAGCACCGGCAGACCTCCGAGGAGCGGTACGACACCACGGCCGCCGTCGAGCTGCGCGGCGTACGGCGGGCCTACGGACGCGGGGGCTCCGCCGTGCACGCGCTGCGCGGGATCGACCTCACCCTGCCGCGCGGCAGCTTCACCGCCGTCATGGGACCCTCCGGATCCGGCAAATCGACCTTCCTGCAGTGCGCCGCCGGACTCGACCTGCCCACCGGGGGATCCGTCCGGCTCGGCGGCACCGAGATCACCGCGATGAACGAGAACGAGCTCACCGAACTCCGGCGCAGCCGCCTCGGCTTCGTCTTCCAGGCCTTCAACCTGCTGCCGTCCCTCACCGTCGAGCAGAACGTACTGCTCCCGATGCGGCTCGCCGGCGGCCGCTCCGCGCACGAGGGCCGGACCTACGCCGCCGAGCTGCTCGCCCGCGTCGGCCTGGAGGGCAAGGGCGGCCGCCGCCCGGCCGAGCTGTCCGGCGGCCAGCAGCAGCGCGTGGCCATCGCCCGGGCCCTCGTCACCCGGCCCGACGTGGTCTTCGCCGACGAACCCACCGGAGCGCTCGACACCACCACCGCGGCGGAGGTCCTCGGGCCGCTCCGGGACGCCGTCGACTCCCTGCGCGCCACCGTCGTCATGGTCACCCACGACCCGGCCGCGGCCGCCCACGCCGACCAGGTGCTCTTCCTCGCCGACGGCCTGATCGCGGACCGGCTGCCGCGCAGCTCGGCGGCGGCCGTCGCGGACCGGATGACCGTACTCACCGCCCGGCGCGCTCCGGCCGCTTCCGCTGCTGCCGCCGCTCCCGCTCCTGCTGCCGAAGCAGCCTGAGGCTCAGCGGACCAGCGGCTGCCACGGCCCGAGCCCCAGCTTCCCGGTGTTGCCGAGGTCCACCGGTGCGGCGAGCCGCAGCCACAGCCGGGGGGCTCCGGGCCGGGGCTCGACCTCAACGATCCGCGCCGTCACCGCCGGCGTCGCCGATTCGGTGACGAGATTGCGCCACACCATCCCGAAGAAGGCCGCCTGCCCCGGGGCCAGCGTCACCGGCCGCGGCGCCTCGTCCAGGTTCGGCGTGCCCGTGGTGATCCCCGCCGACCCGTGCTCCACCGCGACCTCCACCGGATCGTTGAGGTTGTCGCGCAGCGACAGCTGTGGGTAACCCTCCAGTACGTACGGCTGCGTACCGCAGTTGACCAGCTGGAAGTCCGCCACTCGCAGCCCCATGGCCGCGTTCCCGTCCATCTCGACGAGCCGGACCCCGCCCTCCGGGCAGGGCTCCGCCGTGGTCGGCGCCGCCGCGGGCGCACTCCGGACGGGCGCGGGCTCCGCCGGCGCGCCCGCCGCGGTCGGCCCGCTCGCCGCGGTCGGCCCGGGAGCCGCCCTCGGGGCCGGAGGCGCCGAGCACCCCGCCACCCCCGCCACCCCTGCCAGCACGCCCGCCGCGACCAGCCCCGGTATCCCTCGCCGCATCCACCGTTTCGCGATCATCCGGTGAGCCTACGACGGCACGCGGGCCACTCCCCGTGGATTGGCCCGCCCCCTCGGCCCCGGCCGCGCCTAACGTGCCCCCATGGACCGCACGCTCGCCGCCGACCTGGCCCGGCTCCCCGAACTCCTCGACGCCACCCGCGGCGCCGCCGCCGACGCGCTCGCCACCCTGGACGCGCGTCCCGTCGTACCGCCCGCCGGAAAGCCGCACGGCCCCGAACCCCTCCCGGAGCACGCCACCGGCACGGACGCCGCGCTCGCCGCCTTCCGCGACTGCTGGGAGCCGCGGCTGTCGGCCTCCGCGGGACCGCGCTACCTCGGCTTCGTCACGGGAGGCGCCACCCCCGCCGCCCTCGCCGGGGACTGGCTCACCGCCGTCCACGACCAGAACTCCAACTCCGGCCTCGACGGCGGCGGCCAGGACCTCGAACGCGAGACCGTCGGCTGGCTCCGCGACCTCTTCGGCCTGACCGCCGCCCACTCCGGCACCTTCGTCTCCGGCGCCACCATGTCCAACACCACCGGCCTCGCCATCGCCCGCGAATGGCTCGGCGAACGCCTCGGCGTCTCCCCGGCCGAGGACGGCGCGGCGGCCCTCGGCCCGGTCCGCGTGCTCTCCGGCGCCCCGCACTCCTCGATCGCCAAGGCCCTCTCGGTCCTGGGTCTCGGCCGCAACTCCCTGGTCCGGGTGCCCACCCTGCCCGGCCGCGAGGCCGTCGACCCCGCCGCCCTGCAGCGGGCACTGGCCGACACCCCCGGACCGGCCGTGGTCGTCGCCAACGCGGGCACCGTCAACACCGTCGACTTCGACGACCTCCGGGCGATCGAAGCCCTGCGCGAGCGCCACGACTTCTGGCTGCACACCGACGCCGCGTTCGGGGCCTTCGCCGCGCTCTCCCCGGAGCACGCGCACCTCGCCGACGGCCTCGACGCCTCCGACTCCATCTGCGTCGACCTGCACAAATGGCTCAACGTCCCCTATGACAGCGCCGTCCAGTTCACCCGCCGGCGCGACCTGCAGGCCCGCGTCTTCCAGAACTCCGCCGCCTACCTCGGCCCCCTCGGCGACCACCCCGACCTCGTCCACCTCACCCCCGAGAACTCCCACCGGCTGCGCGCCCTCGCCGCCTGGTTCACGCTCCGCGCGTACGGCCGCCAGGGCCACCGGGAGATCGTCGAACGCGACATCGCCTGCGCCCGCGCGCTGGGCGCCACCCTGGAGGAGGACCCCGCCTTCACCCTCCTCGCCCCGGTCCGCCTGAACGTCGTCTGCTTCACCCTCGCCGAGGCCCCCACCCCGGAGCGCCTCGCCGCCCTGCGGGAGGCGGTGGCCGCCGAGGTGTTCGTCACTCCCACCGTCTACGAGGGAACCGCCGCCCTGCGTGCCGCGTTCTCCAACTGGCGTACCACGCAGGCGGACGTACGCCGGGCAGCGCAGGCCCTCGGCGCGGCAGCAAGGGAGATCGCATGACGAACAGCCCCCTGACTCTGATCGAGGTCGAGTCCCTGGCGCGCAGCGCGCACGAGGGCCAGACCGACAAGGCCGGCAGGCCGTACGCCGAACACCTCGCGGCCGTGGCCGAGGGCGTGCGGCTGCGCGGCGGCAGCGCCGAACAGCAGGCGGCGGCCTGGCTCCACGACGCCATCGAGGACGAGGCCCTCAGCCTCACCTGGCTGGATTCGGCGGCCCTCCCGCAGACGGTGAAGGACATGGTCCTCGCGGTCACCAAACGCCCGGGCGAACCGGTCGAGCAGTACGCGGCCCGCATCCTGGCCACCCCCGGCGCCCTGCTGATCAAGGAAGCCGACCTCGCGCACAACGCGGACCCCGTACGCCTCTCCGTGCTGGACGGTCCCACGCGCGAGAGACTGTCCGCAAAGTATGCGAATATCCGTTCCCTCCTCGGCCTCGCCACCCCGTGACGCGTGCTCCGCGCCCGAAATATTCCTGTCGCACCTGTGGTTGGCGGAAACGGAACCAGGGCTATTCGTCACGGGGCGTATAGCCGAGGCCCGTTGGTGGGAGGATGGTCCATGTGGGGGTGTGCCAGGCCGTGCCCCCCGGGCCGACCAGGGGACGACCGAAGGTGTGATCAGTAGTGGCCATTTCGCTGTCAGTGGTGGTTCTGTTGGCGGTCATCCTGGTGGTGCTGATCCGTGGCAACCACATCAAGACGGGTCCCGCCATCGTCGCGGCGCTCTTCGGCTTCTTCCTCGCGTCCAGCTCGATC
Organism: Streptomyces sp. NPDC001549; assembly: GCF_042894025.1. Taxonomy (NCBI): domain Bacteria; kingdom Bacillati; phylum Actinomycetota; class Actinomycetes; order Kitasatosporales; family Streptomycetaceae; genus Streptomyces; species Streptomyces sp. NPDC001549. The sequence goes on along the minus strand of NZ_JBIAVJ010000002.1, from coordinate 140,500 downwards.
GCGGACGACGTGAACCGTTTCCTCAACTCCCTCGCGACGATGATCGCGAACATCAAGCTCTGACCCCCCTCCAGGCGCGCCGCCACCTCAGAAGAAGCTCTGATTTCGGCTGAAGGCGCGTCAGGGCCGCCACCCCCGGGAGACCATGCGGCACGGTGCGTCCGAAGGGGGAGACGGTATGGCAGAGGAACACCACCAGACGGGAGCAGGGAACGGGAGCGAGGTACTGCACCTGTACGAGTACGCCTACCTCGCCGGCGGCGGGCAGCGGGTCGTGGAGAGTGCGATCGTCTCGCTCGTGGAGCGCGGGACGCTGTCCCTGCGGGCCGCTCGGCTCCGCATCGTCGCCGTAGAACCCCCGCGGCATCCGGTCGAACGCGCAGTGATCGCCGCCTGCCCGCGGAGCAAGCGCGTCGCGGAGGTGTTCGAAGCCCTCAGGCACTGCGACGAGGTCGACGAACTCGCCCGCCGGCTCGTCCTCCTCGGCCTGGTGCGCAACTGGCGGCGACGGACCACCCGCGCGGGGCGCCGCCGCCTCGCGTCCGCGGCATCCGAGGGCAGCCTTCCCCCGTACGTGTTTGAAGGCCCCGCAGTGCTCGACCCGGGCCCCGTCCGGCACGGGCTGCTCCCCCACACCGTCCCCGACGGCCTCGGCCGCAGTCTCCGCCGCATGGGCAAAGCCCTGGACGACGACTCCGATCACCCCACGGACGGCGGTTCCGGCGGTGGAGGCGACGGCGGGTACTAGCCCCCGCGCCGCGGGACCAAAGCCGGGAACGACGGAGGGCCAGGTCGAGGAAACATCCTCTGACCTGGCCCTTCGTGCTTCTGAGCGGGTGACGGGAATCGAACCCGCGTAGCTAGTTTGGAAGACTAGTGCTCTACCATTGAGCTACACCCGCAACGCGCGTGCCGCGGGTCCGGGGACCTTGGCACGGACAGCATCCTAGCGGGTCGCTCCCGGTGGGTGCACACCACATTCGGCGCCGTGGCGGAGGTCCGCCCGGAATACCTCGGGAAACCGCGCGCATCAGAGTGTCTCCAGGCATGTACCCTACGTGTCGCACCGACGGGGTGTGGCGCAGCTTGGTAGCGCGTCCGCTTTGGGAGCGGAAGGTCGTCGGTTCGAATCCGGCCACCCCGACCATCAGCAGTGTTTCCACAAGATCGCGTTGTGGGCTGATTGCCGCTTGCGGTTACTATGCAAGCTGCGTGCCCGTGTGTCTGATGTACCGGGCCGAAGTCCGCTGAACCGCTGAATCACAGCGTGACGGCAGAATCCCCAGCAGTCAGCCACAAGGAGACCGAACCGTGAAGAGCGCCGTGGAGACCCTGAACCCGACTCGGGTTCGGCTCACTGTTGAGGTGCCCTTCGAGGAGCTCAAGGACAGCCTCGACGCGGCGTACAAGAAGATCAACCAGCAGGTCACGGTGAAGGGCTTCCGCAAGGGCAAGATCCCGGCCCGCGTCATCGACCAGCGCTTCGGCCGCGGTGCGGTGCTGGAGGAGGCCGTCAACGACGCGCTCCCGAAGTTCTACACCGAGGCCGTCAACGAGGCCGACCTGAACCCGCTGGGTCAGCCCGACGTGGACATCACCGAGCTGAAGGACGGCGAGGTCCTCGCCTTCACCGCCGAGGTCGACGTCCGTCCCGAGATCGAGATCCCGGACTTCTCCGGCATCGAGGTCGAGGTCGACGCCATCGAGGTCTCCGACGAGGACGTCGAGAAGTCCGTCGAGCAGCTGCGCGGCCGCTTCGCGTCCACCACGGACGTCGAGCGCGCCGCCGCCGATGGTGACGTCGTCACCATCGACCTCGAAGCCAAGGTCGACGGCGAGGTGCTGCCCGACGGCGTCGCCTCCGACGTCTCCTACACCATCGGCTCGGGCGAGCTCCTCGAGGGCATCGACGAGGCCGTCACCGGCCTGGAGGCCGGCGCCGAGGCCACCTTCACCTCGCAGCTGAAGGGCGGCTCCGCCGAGGGCAAGGACGCCGAGGTCACCGTCAAGGTCACCAAGGTCTCCGCCAAGGAGCTCCCGGCGCTGGACGACGAGTTCGCGCAGCTGGCGAGCGAGTTCGACACCATCGAGGACCTCAAGGCGGACAGCCGCAAGCGCCTCGAGAACATGAAGCAGTACGACCAGGCCACGCAGGCCCAGGAGCGCGTCCTGGAGAAGCTGCTGGAGCTCGTCGAGGTCCCGATCCCCGAGAAGCTCCTCGCGGACGAGGTCCAGACCCGCAAGCACAACCTGGAGCACCACCAGCTCGGCCAGATGGGTCTGACCATCGAGAAGTACCTGGAGTTCCAGGGCAAGACCGTCGAGGAGTTCGACGCCGAGACCTCCGAGCAGGCGATCAAGGGCATCAAGACCCAGTTCGTCCTCGACGCGCTGGTCAACAAGGAGAAGCTGGGCGTCAACCAGGAGGAGCTCACCGAGCACCTCATGCGCCGCGCCGCTTCCTCCGGCATGTCCCCCGACCAGTTCGCCCAGGCCGTGGTCGAGGGTGGCCAGGTTCCGATGCTGGTCGGCGAGGTCGCCCGCGGCAAGGCCCTCGCGGTCGTCGTCGAGGCCGCCAAGGTCGTCGACACCAACGGTGAGGTCGTGGACCTGTCCGACGAGGACGAGGAGCAGGCCGCCGAGACCGTCGAGGCCGCCGTCGACGGTGACGACGAGGTCAAGGCCGAAGAGGCCAAGTAACACCCCGGGCGAAGCCCACTGAGCAGTGCCCCGAAGGGCCCGGACACAGCCGTGTCCGGGCCCTTCGGTATGGGCCTCGTAAGGCCCCCGGAGCTTGCGCTCCGAGCGAACAGTTCGGGAAGCGGGATGGCGTTGTCCTACCTGCGCGTTAGGGTCCATGAATACGAGGGCACGTGAGTACCCGGGCGCCGGCGGACTCGTCCGCTCCGTCCGGACCGGACCCCAGAACGAGACGCTGAGACGGCACATGGCCGTCGGAGACGAGCAGGTGGATACGTGACGAATCTGAAGCCTTACGCCGCGGGTGAGCCGTCCATCGGTGGCGGCCTCGGCGACCATGTCTACAACCGGCTGCTCGGCGAGCGCATCATCTTCCTCGGCCAGCAGGTCGACGACGACATCGCCAACAAGATCACCGCGCAGCTCCTCCTCCTGGCCGCCGAGCCGGAGAAGGACATCTACCTCTACATCAACAGCCCCGGTGGCTCCGTGACGGCCGGTATGGCCGTCTACGACACCATGCAGTACATCCCGAACGACGTCGTCACCATCGGTATGGGCATGGCCGCCTCGATGGGGCAGTTCCTGCTCACCGGTGGCGCCAAGGGCAAGCGCTTCGCCCTGCCGAACACCGACATCCTGATGCACCAGGGCTCCGCCGGCATCGGTGGCACCGCGTCGGACATCAAGATCCAGGCCCAGTACCTGCTGCGCACCAAGCAGCGGATGGCCGAGATCACCGCGTTCCACTCGGGCCAGACCGTCGAGGCGATCATCCGCGACGGTGACCGCGACCGCTGGTTCACCTCCGAGGAGGCCAAGGAGTACGGCCTCATCGACGAGATCATCTCGGCCGCGTCCAACGTTCCGGGCGGCGGCGGCACCGGGGCCTGATCCCGGGACCCACCGTCAGTACCCCGCAGCCGACAGCCCGCAGAACGCCACCAGGATGGTGAACACCCAGATGCAGAACAACTTCTCCGCGAGCAGCCTCTACACCGGCCCGCAGGTGGACAACCGCTACGTCATCCCGCGCTTCGTCGAGCGCACGTCGCAGGGCGTGCGCGAGTACGACCCGTACGCGAAGCTCTTCGAGGAGCGCGTGATCTTCCTCGGCGTGCAGATCGACGACGCGTCCGCCAACGACGTCATGGCGCAGCTGCTGTGCCTGGAGTCGATGGACCCGGACCGCGACATCTCCATCTACATCAACAGCCCCGGTGGCTCCTTCACCGCGCTGACGGCGATCTACGACACGATGCAGTTCGTGAAGCCGGACATCCAGACGGTCTGCATGGGCCAGGCGGCCTCCGCCGCCGCGGTCCTGCTGGCCGCCGGTACCCCCGGCAAGCGCATGGCCCTGCCGAACGCCCGCGTGCTGATCCACCAGCCCTCCGGTGGCACCGGCCGCGAGCAGCTCTCCGACCTGGAGATCGCGGCCAACGAGATCCTGCGCATGCGTGACCAGCTGGAGACCATGCTGGCCAAGCACTCGACGACGCCGATCGAGAAGATCCGCGACGACATCGAGCGCGACAAGATCCTCACGGCCGAGGATGCGCTCGCGTACGGGCTGATCGACCAGATCATCTCCACCCGTAAGAGCAGCAAGGCCTGATCCTTGCCACCAGTTGGCGTGAGCACGTCGTCGGATTCGGCGATGTGAACCACGTCAAGGGGGCCCCGCACGGGGCCCCCGGCAAGGTACCGTCGGATATGAGGCACCAGGAGCGCTGAACCAGGCGTCTCCCAGGCGAAGGGGAAGCACCTCGTGGCACGCATCGGTGACGGCGGCGATCTGCTCAAGTGCTCGTTCTGCGGAAAGAGCCAGAAGCAGGTGAAGAAGCTCATCGCAGGACCCGGTGTGTACATCTGCGACGAGTGCATCGACCTCTGCAACGAGATCATCGAAGAGGAGCTCGCGGAGACCTCCGAGGTCCGGTGGGAGGAACTCCCCAAGCCCCGTGAGATCTACGAGTTCCTGGAGAGCTACGTCGTCGGCCAGGAGCCGGCGAAGAAGGCGCTCTCGGTAGCGGTCTACAACCACTACAAGCGCGTGCAGGCCGGCGAGAACGGCGGCGCGCAGGGCCGGGACGACGCGATCGAGCTCGCCAAGTCCAACATCCTGCTGCTGGGCCCCACGGGCTCGGGCAAGACGCTGCTCGCGCAGACCCTCGCCCGGATGCTGAACGTCCCCTTCGCCATCGCCGACGCGACGGCGCTGACGGAGGCCGGGTACGTCGGCGAGGACGTCGAGAACATCCTGCTGAAGCTGATCCAGGCCGCCGACTACGACGTCAAGAAGGCCGAGACCGGGATCATCTACATCGACGAGATCGACAAGGTGGCCCGCAAGAGCGAGAACCCGTCGATCACGCGCGACGTGAGCGGCGAGGGTGTGCAGCAGGCCCTCCTGAAGATCCTGGAAGGCACGACCGCCTCCGTACCGCCGCAGGGCGGCCGGAAGCACCCGCACCAGGAGTTCATCCAGATCGACACGACGAACGTGCTCTTCATCGTGGGCGGCGCCTTCGCCGGCCTGGAGAAGATCATCGAGTCGCGTGCGGGTGCCAAGGGCATCGGCTTCGGGGCGACGATCCGCTCGAAGCGCGAGATCGAGGCCAGCGACCAGTTCCAGGAGGTCATGCCGGAGGACCTGGTGAAGTTCGGGATGATCCCCGAGTTCATCGGCCGCCTCCCCGTGCTGACCTCCGTGCACAACCTGGACCGCGAGGCCCTGCTCCAGATCCTGATCGAACCGCGCAACGCGCTGGTGAAGCAGTACCAGCGGCTGTTCGAACTCGACGGTGTGGAGCTGGACTTCGAGCGCGAGGCGCTGGAGGCCATCGCGGACCAGGCGATCCTCCGCCAGACGGGCGCGCGCGGCCTGCGCGCCATCATGGAAGAGGTCCTGATGTCGGTGATGTACGAGGTCCCGTCCCGCAAGGACGTGGCCCGCGTGGTCATCACCTCGGACGTGGTCCGCTCCAACGTCAACCCGACGCTGGTCCCGCGCATCGTCCCGAAGGACCAGGGCCCGCACGAGAAGTCGGCGTAACGCAGAGCCAGGAACGACGAACGCCCGGGGTGATCCAAGGATCACCCCGGGCGTTCGTGTGCCGCGGCTGCGATTCAGCCGGGCGGCAGCGCATGGGCCCCCGTCCACGCCGCCGCCCGGCAGGTCAGCGGCAGCGGGCGGCGGACGTCAGGCGGGCCACTTCAGGCAGGCGCTCGCGACCCAGAGCTTCACGGGAGAGAAGAAGCCCGTCACGCGGGTCCACTGGTTGCTGGTCTTGCCGCACGCGGTGTACCGCTCGCCCGTGGCGTTCCCGTACGAGCACACGGTCTGGCCCTTGGCGACGGACCCGAACGCCGGGTAGCTGGTACCGGCGCCCATCCGCTTCGTGAGCTGGGCCGTGGCCTTGTGCGTGCTTTCGAAGCTGCAGTCGCTGCTGGAGCCCTGGGCCGAAGCGGTCTGGGCGCCCGCGAGCGACAGGCCGATTCCGAGTGCGAGGGCCGCGGCACTGGCAACGAGACGATTCTTCAAGGCGATTCCCCCTGAGTTGGCTGAAAGGTCCCCGGAATTCTAGCGCCTGATGATCGTTTTTCGGCGGGCGAGGAGTCGGCCCTGAAGCACTGCAGGGCGGTCGGCGCGGCTGGGGTGCCGGCGCCGACCGCCGTCTTGATCAAGCCTTGGTGCGGCCGGTGTTGTACAGCTTGGCCGCGAGCGAGGACACGTCGTCAAGGCTGCCGCTGCTGCCACCGGTGAGGGCCGCGAGCGTGTCGATGGCGTTGACTGCGGTCAGGGTGGAGTGATCGCCCCAGACGCAGCTCGGAATCTTCATCTCCTTCGGCGTCCCGGGCTTGGGTTCCTTGATCGGGGTCGCTTTGATCTCGGCGCACTTCATCACGGCGCCCTTGAAGCCACTCGGCGTGAATGCCTTCGGCGCGCCGACCAGCTCGTACTTGAAGCCGGACTTCTCGGCTTCCTTGTTGAGGCCGATGGATGCGTAGTACGCGTCGACGGCCTTCTCCGGGTCGGTCAGCTCGCCCCACAGCCCGTTGACGCTGAGATTTTTGCCCTTGCCGTCCGGAGTGGTCGAGTACGTAGCGGCAGAGTTGTGCGGATTCTTCACGCCGAGGGCCTCGGCCTTCGTCTTCGATTCGCCCTCCAACGGGGTTTCGGGCGACGGCTTTGCCTCCTTCGGCTGCGCATATGCATCGACCGTCGCCGGGAAGGCCAGCTTGTAGCCCTTGGTGTCCGCGGAGATGTTGCCGCCCCCGCCGCCGCCCACGAGGTACCAGCCGCCGCCCGCGATCACCGCGACCGCGACGACCACGCCGATGATCACGCCGGCCTTGGACTTCTTCGGGGGCTGGCCGCCGTACGGGGCCTGCTGCTGCGGGTAGCCGTAGGCCGGGGCCGGCGGCTGCTGCGGGTAGCCCTGCGGGGGGACGCCCGGCTGCTGCGGGTAGCCGTAGCCCGGCTGCGGGGCCGCGGGCTGGCCGTACGGGTTGGGCTGGGGGGCGGGCTGGCCGTACGGGCCCGGCGGCGGGGGCTGCTGTCCGTACGGTCCCGGCTGCTGGGGCTGCTGCCCGTAGGGCCCTGGCTGGTTGTAGCTCATCCCGCGTCCCCCAATGAGGTTGCTTATACGTTTCACACATCCTGGCGGAAGCCAGGCGCGGGAAGGGCGCCGGGCCCCGGGAATACCGGTTTCATGACTGGACTGTTACCGCTCTAAACTGTGCCCCGTGACCGAGAACACGCAGACACCCAGCAGCCCCACCTCCGAACTGCCGACCACGTACGCGCCGGCCGAGGTAGAAGGGAAGCTCTACGAGCGCTGGGTAGAGCGCGGTTACTTCGAGGCGGACGCCAAGAGCGAGAAGCCTCCGTACGCGATCGTCATCCCGCCGCCCAACGTCACCGGCAGCCTGCACCTGGGCCACGCCTTCGAGCACACGCTGATCGACGCCCTCACCCGCCGCAAGCGCATGCAGGGCTACGAGACGCTGTGGCAGCCCGGCATGGACCACGCCGGCATCGCCACCCAGAACGTCGTCGAGCGCGAGCTCGCCAAGGAGGGCAAGTCCCGCCACGACCTCGGCCGGGAGGCCTTCGTCGAGCGTGTCTGGGAGTGGAAGGGCGAGTCCGGCGGTCAGATCTCGGGCCAGATGCGCCGCCTCGGCGACGGCGTCGACTGGTCCCGTGAGCGCTTCACCATGGACGAGGGCCTCTCCGAGGCCGTCCAGACCATCTTCAAGAAGCTCTACGACGACGAGCTGATCTACCGCGCCGAGCGCATCATCAACTGGTGCCCCCGCTGCCTGACCGCGATCTCCGACATCGAGGTCGAGTACCAGGACGACGAGGGCGAGCTCGTCTCGATCCGCTACGGCGAGGGCGACGCGTCCATCGTCGTCGCGACCACCCGCGCCGAGACGATGCTGGGTGACACGGCCGTCGCCGTCCACCCCGAGGACGAGCGCTACAAGCACCTCGTCGGCACCGAGATCGAGCTGCCGCTCACCGGCCGCCGCATCCCGGTCGTCGCGGACGAGCACGTCGACCCGGAGTTCGGCACCGGCGCCGTCAAGGTGACCCCGGCGCACGACCCGAACGACTTCGAGATCGGCCAGCGCCACAACCTGCCGAACCTCGCCGTCATGGACGAGCACGCGATCATCACCGTCCACGGCCCCTTCCAGGGCCTGGACCGGCTGGAAGCCCGCTCCGCCATCGTCGGCGCGCTGCGCGCCGAGGGCCGGATCGTCGCCGAGAAGCGCCCGTACACGCACTCCGTCGGCCACTGCTCGCGCTGCAAGACCACCATCGAGCCGCGTCTGTCGATGCAGTGGTGGGTCAAGGTCGGCCCGCTCGCCAAGGCCGCCGGTGACGCGGTCCGCAACGGCGAGGTCAAGATCCACCCGCAGGAGATGGAGAAGCGGTACTTCGACTGGGTCGACAACCTCCACGACTGGTGCATCTCGCGCCAGCTGTGGTGGGGTCACCGCATCCCGGTCTGGTACGGCCCGAACGGCGAGGTCGTCTGCGTCGGACCGGACGAGCAGCCGCCCACCGGCGAGGGCTGGACCCAGGACACCGACGTCCTGGACACCTGGTTCTCCTCGGGCCTGTGGCCGTTCTCCACGCTCGGCTGGCCGCAGCAGACCGACAGCCTGGCGAAGTTCTACCCGAACGCCGTCCTGGTCACCGGGTACGACATCCTCTTCTTCTGGGTCGCCCGGATGATGATGTTCGGCCTGTACGCGATGGACGGCACCCCGCCGTTCCACACCATCGCCCTGCACGGCATGGTCCGTGACGAGCGCGGCAAGAAGATGTCGAAGTCCTTCGGCAACGTGGTCAATCCGCTGGACTGGATGGACAAGTACGGTTCCGACGCGGTCCGCTTCACCCTGGCCCGCGGCGCCAACCCGGGTATCGACGTCCCGATCGGCGAGGACTGGGTCCAGGCCTCCAGCAAGTTCGCCAACAAGATCTGGAACGCCACGCGTTTCGCGATGATGAACGGCGCCACGATCGAGGGCGAGCTGCCGCCCGTCGAGCGACTGTCGGCCACCGACCGCTGGATCCTGTCCCGGCTGAACGAGACGGTCGCGCAGGTCGACGCGTACTACGAGGACTACCAGTTCTCGAAGCTCAGCGAGGCGCTCTACCACTTCGCGTGGGACGAGGTCTTCGACTGGTACGTCGAGCTGTCGAAGACGACCTTCTTCGCGGGCGGCGAGCAGGCCAAGGTCTCCGGCCGCGTCCTCGGTGAGGTCGTCGACGTCATGCTGCGGCTGCTGCACCCGGTCGTCCCCTTCGTCACCGAGACGCTGTGGACCACGCTGACCGGCGGCGAGTCCCTCGTCATCGCCGACTGGCCGAAGGACAGCGGCTTCCGCGACGAGGCCGCCGAGGCGGAGATCGCCTCCGTCCAGTCGGTGGTCACCGAGGTCCGCCGCTTCCGCAAGGAGCAGGGCCTGCAGGACGGCCAGAAGGTTCCGGCCCGTCTGGAGCTGGGCGTCACCGGGCTGGGCGCGCACGAGGCGGCCATCCGGCAGCTGCTGCGCCTCCAGCCTGAGGGTGACGCCTTCAGCGCCACCGCGACCCTCCCGGTCGCCGGCGGCACCGTCGCGCTCGACCTGTCGGGCACCATCGACGTGGCGGCCGAGCGCAAGCGCCTGACGAAGGACCTGGGCGCCGCGGAGAAGGAGAAGCAGCAGGCCGAGGCGAAGCTCGGGAACGAGGCGTTCATCGCCAAGGCTCCGGACAACGTCGTGGACAAGATCAAGGGCCGGCTCGCCAAGGCCGAGGCGGACATCGCCCGGCTCCAGGCGCAGCTGGACGGCCTGCCGGCCGCCTAGCAGCCGGTACGTACGCACAGGAGAAGGCCCCCGCACCGTCGGTCGACGCGGGGGCCTTCGCCGTATCCCTTCCCCGTGCGGGGGCCGGCGTCACGGCGGACGGCTGTCCGAAGTGCCCTAAATCACTCCGTTTTCGATTCTGCGTGATCCGAACCGAGGCGCTGACCACGGATGATGGAGGGCATGCGCGTCAAGCCCGTCGTCCCGGCCTTCGACCGGCTGGTGGCTTCCGGCCGCCGGCTCACCGAGAGCTGGGCCGGGTCGCCGCGGGCCGTGGACGTGCTCACCGCGCTCGGCTGCCTCGGCCTGATGGCCCTCGACCTCCCGGGTCTCGCCGCCGCCGACAACTCGCTGACCGGGCCCACCGCCGCCGTCGTCCTCGCCCTCGGCTGCGCCACCCTGCTGGTGCGCCGTCGGCAGCCCTGGATCTCGTACCTGGCCGCGCTGCTCTTCATCGGGTGGCTGCACGAGCTCACCCTGATCCAGTTCGCCCTCTACTCGGTCGGCCGCTACCGCGGGCGCCGGGCCGGGATCCTCGCCACGCTCGGCTACGTCGCCTTCGCGCTGGTCATGTTCGTCCTGCCGGGCTGGCCCGAGCCCGCGGGGCAGACCCTCAGCGGGTTCCTCAGCGTGGTCGTGCCCATCGGGGTGCTCGCCTCCGCGGTGGGCATCGCCGCCTACCGGCACGACCTGGTGGGGGAGCTGACCGCCCGGCGGGCCGAGTCCGCCGTGCTCCACGCCGTCCAGCAGGAGCGCACCTCCGTGGCCCGCGACGTCCACGACTTCGTCGGGCGCGAGCTGACCCTGCTCACGGTCCGCTCCGAGGTGCTGTCGATGCGGGCGCGCGAGACGGCGTACGGGCCGGACTTCGAGGAGCTCGCCGACACCGCGCGGCGGGCCCATCTGGTGCTCAACGAGATCATCGTGCAGCGCGGGGAGCGGGCCTCGACCCCGGGCGTGGACGGGCTGCCGGCGCTCGCCGAGGAGAGCGGGCGGGCCGGTTCGCCCGTCCGGCTCGCCATGGACCAGGACGTGCACGGGCTCTCCCCGCTGCGGCAGGCGGCGGTCTATCGGGTGGTGCAGGAGTGCCTGACCAATGCCGCCAAGCACGCGCACGGGGAGACCATCGACGTGTCGATCACGGCGGACGGCCCGCGGCTGCGGATAGCGGTCGGCAACGCGCTGCCGGCCCGGACCCCGGGCCGGGCCCCGGTCTCTGCGGGCTCGGGCACGGCGAGCATGTCCGAGCGCGTACGCAGCCTGGGCGGGACCCTGACGGCGACGCGCACGCGGGACTCGTACGAGGTCGTCGCCACCCTCCCGCGCGGCTGAGCCCTTCCAGGGCCCAGGGCGCGGCTCAGACCTTCGCCGGGGCCGGCAGGCCGCCCAGGGTGTCCAGGTCCTGCACGCACCGGCCGGAGCCCAGCGCCACGCAGTCCAGCGGGTTGTCCGCGACGAAGACCGGGATGCCCGTGGCGGAAGCCATCCGCAGGTCCAGGCCGGGCAGCAGTGCGCCGCCGCCGGTCAGCACGATGCCGTGCTCCGGAGCCGGGGGTGCGGCCGATGGTCTCCTTGGCGTCCGTACCCCCGGCCAGTGCGGTGGTGGTGCCCGCCTTCACGGCGACCACGGACGGCTCATTGAGGACGATGCCGTGCCCCCGTGCGTGGGCGAGGGTGTTGGCGGCGCCCAGGTCGATCCCGATGTCGCGGCTGGATGCTGTCTTATTGCTGCTGGAATGCGGCATTTATCCCCCTGTCTCCTGCCGCAAGGCTTGCATAACGATCCGGTCGCTCCGGGCGCCGGAGGTCCCGAAACGGCCGGGCCGAAAGTCCTCCGGGTCCCCGTCCGTAGACTGGCCCTGTGAGTGACCAGCAGCCCGAGAGCCACGACCGCGACGACAACGACGACCTCGCCGGCACCTTCGACGAGTTCGACCAGATCGTGGCGGAAGAGTCCGACCGCGACCCCGACCTGGCGGTGATCGAGGCCGGTAGCCGCACCCTGCGCGCCCAGGCCGGACCGCCCCAGGGCGACCCGGTACCCGCCATGCCCGTCGACCCCGAGATCGCCAAGGCGCTGCTGGAGGTGGAGCAGGAGCTCGCCACCCGCTGGGGCGAGACCAAGCTGGAGCCCTCGGTCTCGCGGATCGCGGCGCTGATGGACGTGCTGGGCGAGCCGCAGCGCGCGTACCCGTCCATCCACGTCACCGGCACCAACGGCAAGACGAGCACAGCCCGCATGATCGAGGCCCTGCTGAACGCCTTCGAGCTGCGCACCGGGCGCTACACCAGCCCGCACGTGCAGTCGATCACCGAGCGGATCAGCCTCGACGGGGCGCCGATCACCGCCGAGCGGTTCGTCGAGACGTACCACGACATCAAGCCGTACGTGGAGATGGTCGACGCCTCCGAGGAGTACCGGCTGTCCTTCTTCGAGGTGCTCACCGGAATGGCCTACGCGGCCTTCGCGGACGCCCCGGTGGACGTGGCCGTGGTCGAGGTCGGCATGGGCGGCAGCTGGGACGCGACCAACGTCATCGACGCGTCCGTCGCCGTGGTCACCCCGATCAGCCTGGACCACACCGACCGGCTCGGCTCCACGCCCGGTGAGATCGCGGTGGAGAAGGGCGGCATCGTCAAGCAGGACGCGACCGTGATCCTGGCCCAGCAGCCGGTGGACGCGGCGCAGGTGCTGCTGAAGAAGGCCGTCGAGGTGGACGCCACGGTGGCCCGCGAGGGCATGGAGTTCGGCGTCGTCTCGCGCGAGGTCGCGGTCGGCGGCCAGCAGCTGACGCTGCGCGGTGTGGGCGGCGAGTACGACGGCATCTTCCTGCCGCTGTACGGCGCGCACATGGCGCACAACGCGGCGGTGGCGCTGGCCGCCGTCGAGGCCTTCTTCGGGATCGGCCAGGAGCACGCCCGGGTCCTGGACGTGGACACCGTGCGCAAGGCCTTCGCCTCGGTGTCCTCGCCGGGCCGCATGGAGGTCGTGCGGCGCAGCCCGACGGTGGTCCTGGACGCGGCGCACAACCCGGCGGGCGCGGCGGCCACCGCGGAGGCGGTCACCGAGTCCTTCGGCTTCAGCCGGCTGATCGGGGTCGTGGCCGCGAGCGAGGGCAAGGACGTCCGCGGGGTGCTGGAGGCCTTCGAGCCGATCTTCGCGGAGGTGGTGGTGACGGAGAACTCCAGCCACCGGGCGCTGGGAGCGGACGAGCTGGCGGCCGTCGCGGTCGAGGTCTTCGGCGCGGAGCGGGTGCAGGTGGAGCCGCGGCTGGACGACGCCCTGGAGGCGGCGATCACCCTGGCGGAGGAAGAGGCCGAATACGGTGGGGCCGGGGTCCTGGTGACCGGTTCCGTGATCACGGTGGGCGAGGCCCGCCTGCTGCTGAAGAGGGGCTGAGGGATGCGCACGCTGTGTGCGAGCACGCTGATCGGCGAGTTCTTCGTGATCGGCTTCGCGGGGCTGGTGGCGATGAAGGACCCCGATCTGACCCAGGCCGCGGTCTGGACGGTGTGCGGGGTCGCCATGCTGCTGTCGGTGCTGCTGTGCGGGATGCTGTCGCGCCCCGGGGCGGTCCAGCTGGGCTGGGCCCTGCAGATCGGCCTGATCGTGAGCGGGTTCGTCGTCCCGACGATGTTCTTCCTCGGCGCGGTGTTCGCCGGGCTGTGGTGGTGCTCCGTGCACTACGGCCGCAAGATCGACACGATCAAGGCGCGCTGGGCGGCCGCTCAGGAGGCGCCGGGGGCGCCCGGGGCGCCTGACGCTGCGTGACGGGTCACCGGATCGGCCCTGTAGATTCGCCCTACCGCACCCGTTTGCCGCAAGGAGCCGCAACATGACCCAGCGCACCCTCGTCCTGCTCAAGCCCGACGCCGTCCGTCGCGGTCTGGTCGGCGAGATCATCGGCCGCATCGAGCGGAAGGCCGGCTGGAGCATCCCCGCACTGGAGCTGCGTACGCTGGACCAGGAGACCCTGGAGGCGCACTACGGCGAGCACAAGGGCAAGCCGTTCTACGAGCCCCTCATGGGCTTCATGGCGAGCGGCCCGATCGTCGCCCTGGTGGTCGAAGGTGAGCGGGTGATCGAGGGTGTCCGCCAGCTGGCCGGACCCACTGACCCGATCGCCGCGGCACCGGGCTCCATCCGGGGTGATTTCGGCACGATCACGCGTGAGAACCTGATCCACGCCTCGGACTCGGAGGAGTCCGCCGAGCGTGAGCTGAAGCTGTTCTTCCCGGCGCTCTGAGCACTCTTCCCTGACGGAACATCAGCCGAATAGCGCTCATGACCTGGGGCGACCGAAGTAATTTCGGTCGCCCTCCGGTATTTCCGGGCCGAAGCGGGAACGCCTGGGCAGGACACGTCGTCACCACTGAGGGGGCGGGTATCCGTTCCGGCGGGATTGCCGGAGTCCCGTCGCGCGGTCTTCGTACTTGCGGCACTACGATGGGGCCTCCACCCACACACCCACCTCGCCGACCTGACAGCAGCCGCTATCAACTGGAAGGCCAGACGCTCCTCATGGGGAACAAGGGGAACAAAATGTCGTTCATCGGCCGTGACATGGCGATCGACCTCGGGACCGCCAACACGCTGGTGTACGTGAGGGGCCGGGGGATCGTCCTGAACGAGCCGTCCGTGGTCGCCATCAACACGAACACCGGTGGCATCCTGGCGGTCGGCTCGGAGGCGAAGAAGATGATCGGGCGCACGCCCGGCAACATCGTCGCCGTACGGCCCCTCAAGGACGGCGTCATCGCCGACTTCGAGATTACCGAGCGCATGCTCCGGTACTTCATCCTCAAGATCCACAAGCGCCGCTACCTGGCCCGCCCGCGCGTGGTGGTCTGCGTTCCCTCCGGCATCACGGGAGTGGAGCGACGCGCCGTCATCGAGGCGTCCACGCAGGCCGGCGCCCGCCAGGTGCACATCATCGAAGAGCCCATGGCCGCCGCCATCGGCTCGGGCCTGCCCGTCCACGAGGCCACCGGCAACATGGTCGTGGACATCGGCGGCGGCACCACCGAGGTCGCCGTCATCTCCCTCGGCGGAATCGTCACGGCACAGTCCATCCGGGTGGCCGGCGACGAGCTCGACAACGCGATCATCCAGCACATCAAGAAGGAGTACTCGCTCCTGCTGGGCGAGCGCACGGCCGAGCAGATCAAGATCACCATCGGGTCGGCCTACGACCTCGACAAGGACGAGCACACCGAGATCCGCGGTCGCGACCTGGTCTCCGGCCTGCCCAAGACGGTCGTCATCTCGGCCGCCGAGGTGCGCAAGGCCATCGAGGAGCCGGTCAACGCCATCGTCGACGCGGTCAAGACCACGCTCGACAAGTGCCCGCCGGAGCTCTCCGGCGACATCATGGACCGCGGCATCGTCCTGACCGGCGGCGGCGCCCTGCTGCGCGGCCTCGACGAGCGGCTGCGCCGGGAGACCGGCATGCCGATCCACATCGCGGAGGACCCCCTCGACTCCGTCGCGCTCGGCTCCGGCAAGTGCGTCGAGGAGTTCGAGGCCCTCCAGCAGGTCCTGGACGCCCAGCCCCGTCGCTGACAGATGCCCCTCCCTGCCGGGAGGGGCCATGCGGAACACAAGGATCCGCCGTACGGGTGCTACCGGGCCCGTGCGGCGGATCGTTGATATACAGGCAAAAGAGAATTTCGACGAGGAAGGCACGGCCGCCGCACGTGAGGGACACACGAGAAAGCCGGCTGCTCCTGGTGCTTCTGATCGCCATCGCGTTCGCGTTGATCACGGTGGACATCAGGGCAGGCGAGGAGTCGCCGGTCGACGGTGCCCGGCAGGCCGCCGCAGCGGTCTTCGGCCCGGTCGAGGAAGGTGTGGCGACCGCGGTCGACCCGGTCGCCAACGCCATAGGGGCGGTAAGGGACTCCGGCGAGCGCCACAACCGCATCGCCACGCTGGAGCGCGAGAACGCGGCGCTGAAGGCCAAGCTGGGCAGCGAGGGCCAGACCCGCAGCCGCATCCACGAGCTCGACGAGATGCTCAAGCGGGCCGGCGCCGGGCAGTACGGCATCAAGGGCGCCGAGGTCATCGCCATAGGAGCGGCCCAGGGCTTCTCCTGGACCGTCACCATCGACGCCGGCAGCAAGGACGGCATCGAACGCGACATGACCGTCCTCAACGGGGACGGGCTCGTCGGCCGGGTCAGCACCGTCGGCCCCGACACCGCCACCGTCGTCCTCGCCAACGACCCCGACTTCACCGTCGGCACCCGGCTGGAGAAGACCGGTGAACTGGGCTTCGCCACCGGCCAGGGCGACCGCGCCCTGTCCGTCCAGATGCTCAACGGCAAGGCCAAGGTCAGCCCCGGCGACCGGCTCGTCACCTTCGGCTCGCGCGGCAACAAGCCCTTCGTGCCCGGTGTGCCGATCGGCGAGGTGGTCAAGGTCGACCCCTCGCGCGGCGACCTGACCCGCACCGTCTGGGTGCGTCCGTTCGTCGGCTTCTCGCGCCTGGACATCGTCGGCGTCGTCGTGATGCCGCCGCGCGAGGACCCCCGCGACGCGGTGCTGCCGCCCAAGCCCGAGGCACCCAAGCCCACCCCGACGGTCACCGTCACGGTCACCCCGTCCGGGTCCGCCGGCGTGCCCGCCAAGCCGGCCGACGACTAGGAGCAGACCACGCATGCGCTTCAACCGGATCCTGCTCTCGGCCACCCTCGTCGTGGTCGCCCTCGTCATCCAGGTCACCGTCCTGGGCCGGCTCCAACTGCCCGGCGCCGTGCCCGACCTGCTGCTCCTCACGGTCGTCTCGCTCGCACTCGTGTACGGGCACGTCAGCGGTGCGCTCATCGGCTTCGCCGCCGGACTCCTCGCCGACCTGGCCCCGCCCGCCGACCACGCCGCCGGGCGGTACGCGCTCGTGCTGTGCGTCATCGGCTACGTCGCCGGGCTGACCCGCCCCGACGGCGGCCGGTTCCGTTCCGCCTGGGGCCCGATGCTCACCGTCGTCGCCGCCGCGATCGGCTCCACTCTCCTCTACGCGAGTGTGGGCGCCCTCGTCGGCGACACCGCCGCCCGCCACGTGGGTCTGACCGGGCTGCTGTTCACCGCGACCCTCTACGACCTGCTGCTCGCGCCGTTCACCGTGCCGTTCATCATGGCCCTGGCCCGGCGCGCCGAGAACGACCCGATGGCCGTCGAGGCCGGCGGCGGCCCCGCCAACAAGGCCGCCGACGTCTCCGCCGGCTGGCTGGCCGGCGGTACGGGCCTGCGCATCGGCAGCCAGCGCGGCGGCCTGCGCCTGAAGACCGCCCGCTCGCGGGCGAACAAAGCCGTCCGTATAAAGGGGGTCAAGGCGGTCAAGGGTGTGAAGAGCGTCAAAAAGCTGTGAGGGAGGAGCCGTCGTGAGCAACGTTCCGGAGACCGGCCGTACCTCCCGGGTGCAGATCAGGCTCGTCATGATCCAGGTGCTCGTCCTCTCGATGTTCCTCACCCTCGGCGGACGGCTCTGGTACCTCCAGATCCGCAACGGCGACGAGTACTACCACGAGGCGAAGAGCAACCACGTCCAGCGGGTCGTCCAGCCCGCCGTGCGCGGCTCGATCCTCGACGCCCGCGGGGTCCCGCTCGCCGACAACGAGACCCGCCTCGTCGTCTCCGCCAGCCGCACCGCGCTGATGAAGATGAAGGACAAGGGCAAGGGCGTCATGACCCGCCTCGCCGACGTCCTGGACATGACCCCCAAAGAGGTCATGGACAAGGTCCGGCTCTGCGACTCCCAGACGCCCGCGCCCTGCTGGAACGGCTCCCCGTACCAGCCGATCCCGGTCACCCTCGAAGCCACCACGCAGCAGGCGCTGCAGCTGCGCGAACGCCCGGAGGACTTCCCCGGCATCACCGCCGAGCCCACCGCGGTCCGCCGCTACCCGGCCCCCGGCGGGGCCCGTACCGCACAGGTGCTCGGCTATCTCTCGCCGGTCACCGACGAGGAGATCCAGAAGGCCAAGGACTCCGACTCGCCGCACCTGCGGTCCGACCAGGTCGGGCGCTCCGGCATCGAACGCACCTATGACAGGCAGCTGCGCGGCAAGGCGGAGGTCACCTCGTACGAGGTCGACAACCTCGGCCGGGTCATGGGACAGACCAAGTCCGACCGGGGCGTGGCCGGATCCACCCTCGTCACCAGCATCGACGCCCGGGTCCAGGCCGTCGCCGAGTACGAGCTCCAGGACGCGATGAAGGTCGTCCGCAACGAGACCGACAACATCACCGGCCGCAAGTACGAGGCCGACTCGGGCGCCGTCGTCGTCATGGAGGCCAAGACCGGCCGCATCGTCGCCATGGCCTCCCAGCCCGACTACGACCCCAACACCTGGGTCGGCGGCATCTCCGGCAAGGACTACGCCAGGCTCACCAGCAAGGGCTCCAACTACCCGCTGCTCAACCGGGGCATCCAGGGCATGGCCCCCGCGGGCTCCATCTTCAAGGTGGTCTCCGCGAGCGCGGCCGTCCGGGCCGGCTACAAGTTCGACGACAAGTACAACTGCAGCAGCTCCTACAGCCTCGGCGGCCGCAGCTTCGCGAACTTCGAGTCCAAGGGGCACGGCCCCATCACCCTCGGAGACGCCCTCAAGTTCTCCTGCAACACGGTCTTCTACGCCCTGGGCCACAAGGAGTGGCAGCGCGACGGCGGCCTCAGCCCCAAGAACGCCCACGACTGGTTCTACCGGACCGCCCGGGAGTTCGGACTCGGCTCCGAGACCGGGATCGACCTGCCGAACGAGGTCACCGGACGCATCCCCGACCGGAAGTGGAAGCAGAACTTCTGGAAGGCCAACAAGAACGCCTGGTGCAAGCAGGGCAAGCGGGGCGGCACCTACGTCGAGCAGATCGCCTACGAGAGCTGCCTCGAAGGCAACCAGCTGAAGGCCTACGACAGCATCAACTTCGCCATCGGCCAGGGCGACGTCCTCGTCACCCCCATCCAGATGGCCACCGCGTACTCCGCCATCAGCAACGGGGGCACCCTCTACAACCCCACGGTCGGCAAGGCCGTGATCAGCCCCGACGGCAAGCACATCGAGATGATCAAGCCCCAGTCGCACGGCAGGCTGCCGATCGACGCCAAGACCGTCAGCGACCTCGACAAGGGCCTGCGCTCGGTCGTCGAGCCCGGCGGCACCGCCGCCTGGCGGTTCGGCGGCTGGCCGATGGACAAGATCCCGATGCACGCCAAGACCGGTACCGCCCAGGTCTACGGCAAGCAGACCACCTCCTGGCTGGCGACCTACACCAAGGACTTCACGATCGTCATGACGATCTCCCAGGGCGGCACCGGCTCCGGAGCCTCGGGCCCCGCCGTGCGCAACCTCTACAACGCCATCTACGGTCTGACCATGGACGGGAAGCAGGACCTCAAGAAGGCCCTGCTGCTGGGCCCCGAGGCGAAGCTGCCCCGGATCGAGCCCGACGGCTCCATCATTTCCCCGGAGATCCGGCCGTACGTGCCGGCGTCCCCGGAGGATCTGGAGCCGGCCGTGCTCGCAGGGCCGCCCGCACCGCCCGCGGCACGCCAGGACTAAGGGAAGACATGCAGACCGCCAACAAGTTCTCCGTCTCCCGGTACGCGCCCGAGCGCGGGGCGATGGCCAAGCTCACCGCCCGCGACTCGGTGGTGCGCCGGCTCGACTGGCCGATACTCCTCTCCGCGCTCGCCCTCTCCTTCATCGGCGCCCTGCTGGTGTGGTCGGCGACCCGCAACCGGACCACCCTGAACCAGGGGGACCCGTACTACTTCCTGGCCCGGCACGCCCTGAACACCGGCATCGGCCTCGTGCTGATGATCGGCACGATCTGGCTCGGCCACCGCACCCTGCGCGGCGCCGTGCCGATCCTCTACGGGCTCTCCCTCGTGCTGATCCTCGCCGTGCTGACCCCGCTCGGCGCCACCATCAACGGCGCCCACGCGTGGATCGTCATCGGCGGCGGATTCTCCCTCCAGCCGTCCGAGTTCGTGAAGATCACGATCATCCTGGTGATGGCGATGCTGCTGGCCACCCGGGTGGACGCGGGCGACCTCGCCCACCCGGACCACCGCACGGTCGTCAAGGCGCTCTGCCTGGCGGCGGCCCCGATGGGCATCGTCATGCTGATGCCCGACCTCGGCTCCGTGATGGTCATGATCGTGATCGTGCTCGGCGTGCTGCTGGCCTCCGGCGCCTCCAACCGCTGGGTGGTGGGCCTGCTCGGCGCCGGCGCGAGCGGCGCCGTCCTGATATGGCAGCTCGGCGTCCTCGACGAGTACCAGATCAACCGCTTCGCGGCCTTCGCCAACCCCGAGCTCGACCCGGCGGGCGTCGGCTACAACACCAACCAGGCGCGCATCGCGATCGGCTCCGGCGGCCTCACCGGCTCCGGGCTGTTCAAGGGCTCGCAGACCACCGGCCAGTTCGTGCCCGAGCAGCAGACCGACTTCGTCTTCACGGTGGCGGGGGAGGAGCTGGGCTTCATCGGGGCCGGGCTGATCCTGCTGCTGCTCGGCGTCATCCTGTGGCGGTCCTGCATGATCGCCCGGGAGACCACCGAGCTGTACGGGACGATCGTGTGCGCCGGGATCATCGCCTGGTTCGCCTTCCAGTCCTTCGAGAACATCGGGATGACCCTCGGGATCATGCCGGTGGCCGGGCTCCCCCTGCCGTTCGTCTCGTACGGAGGATCGTCGATGTTCGCGGTGTGGGTGGCGATCGGACTACTGCAGTCGATCAAGGTGCAAAGGCCATTGTCAGCCTGATGTTCCGTTCACCCTGCCGACGTGATCCGTTCAGGACTAAGTTCGGTCTATGGCGGACACCAAGCGCGAAATCGAGCGGAAATTCGAGTTCTCCAAGGCCAAATCTGCCCGGCGCGGGGTGCCGGACCTGACGGGCACGGCCGCCATCGCAGCCGTCTCCGACCAGGGCACCGTCGACCTCGACGCCGTCTACTACGACACCCCCGACCAGCGGCTCGCCGCCGACGGTCTCACCCTGAGGCGCAGAACGGGTGGCGCGGACGAGGGCTGGCACCTCAAACTGCCCGTCTCCCCGGGAGTGCGCGACGAGATCGGGGCCGCGCTCAGCGACACGGTCCCGCCCTCCCTCGCCGCCCTCGTCCGCTCCCGCGTCCGCGGCGCCGGGCTCCAGCCGCAGGTCAGGCTCCTCTCCTCACGCCGCGTCAGCCATCTGCTCGACGCCGACGGGGCCCTGCTCGCGGAACTGAGCACCGACGCCGTCCTCGCCGAGCGCGGCGAGGCCACCGCCGCCTGGACCGAGGTCGAGGTGGAACTCGCCGACGGCGTCGACCCCGAACTGCTCGACGCCGTGGAGAAGACCTTCCGCAAGGCCGGACTCCGGGTCTCCGACGCCCCCTCGAAGCTCGCCCGGGCCCTCGCCGAGACCGCGGCCGAGCCCCCGGCCCGGCCCGAGAGCGGCGGCCCCGAGGGCACCACGGGCGCGCACGTGCTCGCGTACCTGCGCGAACAGCGCGACGCGCTCGTCGCCCAGGACCCGGCCGTGCGGCGCGGGCTGCCGGACTCCGTCCACCAGATGCGGGTCGCGAGCCGCCGGATCCGCAGCGCCTTCAAGACGTACCGCAAGGTGATCGACCGGGCGGCCACCGACCCGATCGGCGAGGAACTGCGCTGGCTCGCCGCCGAGCTCGGCGTCGACCGCGACCAGGAGGTGCTGCTGGAGCGGATCCAGAACCACCTCGGTGAGCTGCCCCGCACCCTCATGACCGGCCCGGTCCGCAGCAGGCTGCGGACGTGGAACACCGCCCGGCGCACCGGATCGCGTCGCCGCGTCCTGGCCGCCCTGGACGGCAAGCGGTACCTCGTCCTGCTGGACGCCCTCGACGCCGTGCTGGAAACCCCGCCGCTGAAGAAGGCCGCCGCCCGCTCCCCGGAGGCGGTCCTGCCGAAGGCGGTGCTGCGCGACTACGAGCGCCTCGCCGCCCGGGTCGGGACGGCGCTCACCCAGGAGCCGGGCCATGAGCGTGACCTGGCCCTGCACGAGGCCCGCAAGGCGGCCAAACGCGCCCGGTACGCGGCGGAGGCGGCGGCGCCCGCGCTCGGCAAACCGGCCGAGCACCTGGCCAAGTCGGTGAAGAAGGTGCAGTCCCTGCTCGGTGACCACCAGGACAGCGTGGTGGCCCGCGAGGCCCTGCGCGGCCTCGCCGTCCAGGCGACGGGCGCCGGCGAGTCCGCGTTCACCTGGGGCGTGCTCTACGCCCGCGAGGAAGCCCTGGCCGAGCGGAGCGAGCGGGAACTTCCGGACATCTGGGCGGAGGCCTCCGACCCCGCGCTGCGGGCTCCACTGGAATGATCATGTGGGTGGGGGCGGCCGAGCCTCGGGGTACGCTAGATAGCTGCCCCCCGCCCGCTTCACGAAAGTCGCGTGATGACCGAGTCGGTCTTCCCTCAGCTTGAGGCCCTGCTTCCGCACGTGCAGAAGCCCATCCAGTACGTCGGCGGTGAACTCAACTCCACGGTCAAGGAGTGGGAGAGCTGCGACGTCCGCTGGGCCCTCATGTACCCGGACGCGTACGAAGTCGGGCTGCCCAACCAGGGCGTCATGATCCTGTACGAGGTGCTCAACGAGCGCGAGGGCGTCCTCGCCGAGCGCACCTACAGCGTGTGGCCCGACCTCGAAGAACTGATGCGCGAGCACAAGGTGCCGCAGTTCACCGTGGACAGCCACCGCCCGGTCTCCGCCTTCGACGTGTTCGGCCTGTCCTTCTCCACGGAGCTGGGCTACACCAACATGCTCACGGCCCTGGACCTCGCCGGCATCCCCCTGGAGGCCCGCAACCGTACCGTCGACCACCCGATCGTCCTCGCGGGCGGCCACGCGGCCTTCAACCCCGAGCCGATCGCGGAGTTCATCGACTGCGCGGTCATCGGCGACGGCGAGCAGGCCGTCCTCGACATGACCGAGATCATCCGCACCTGGAAGGCCGAGGGGCGGCCGGGCGGGCGCGAAGAGGTCCTCCTCCGTCTCGCCAAGACCGGCAACGTCTACGTCCCCGGCTTCTACGACGTCGAGTACCTGCCGGACGGCCGCATCGGCCGTGTCGTGCCCAACCGCTCCGGCGTGCCGTGGCGCGTGTCCAAGCACACGGTCATGGACCTCGACGAGTGGCCCTACCCCAAGCAGCCCCTGGTCCCGCTCGCCGAGACCGTCCACGAGCGCATGTCCGTGGAGATCTTCCGCGGCTGCACCCGCGGCTGCCGTTTCTGCCAGGCCGGCATGATCACGCGCCCCGTGCGGGAGCGAAGCATCACCGGCATCGGCGAAATGGTGGAGAAGGGCCTGAAGGCCACCGGCTTCGAGGAGGTCGGCCTCCTCTCCCTGTCCTCCGCGGACCACACGGAGATCGCCGACATCGCCAAGGGTCTCGCCGACCGCTACACGGACGACAAGGTGGGCCTGTCCCTGCCGTCGACCCGCGTGGACGCGTTCAACGTGGACCTGGCCAACGAGCTGACCCGCAACGGTCGCCGCTCCGGCCTGACCTTCGCCCCCGAGGGCGGCTCCGAGCGCATGCGCAAGGTCATCAACAAGATGGTCTCGGAAGAGGACCTGATCCGGACCGTCTCCACCGCGTACGGCAACGGCTGGCGCCAGGTGAAGCTGTACTTCATGTGCGGCCTGCCCACCGAGACCGACGAGGACGTACTCCAGATCGGCGACATGGCGGTCAACGTCATCGCCAAGGGGCGCGAGGTCTCCGGCCAGAACGACATCCGCTGCACGGTGTCCATCGGCGGATTCGTGCCCAAGCCGCACACCCCGTTCCAGTGGGCGCCGCAGCTGTCGGCCGAGGAGACGGACGCCCGCCTGGGCAAGCTCCGCGACAAGATCCGCGGCGACAAGAAGTACGGCCGCTCCATCGGCTTCCGCTACCACGACGGCAAGCCGGGCATCGTCGAGGGCCTGCTCTCGCGCGGTGACCGCCGCATCGGCGACGTCATCCGCGCCGTGTACGAGTCGGGCGGCCGCTTCGACGGCTGGCGCGAGCACTTCAGCTACGACCGCTGGATGGAGGCGGCCGAGAAGACCCTGCCCGCCTACGGCGTGGACGTGGCCTGGTACACGACCCGCGAGCGCACCTACGAGGAGGTCCTGCCCTGGGACCACCTGGACTCCGGTCTCGACAAGGACTGGCTCTGGGAGGACTGGCAGGACGCCCTCGACGAGACCGAGGTCGACGACTGCCGCTGGACCCCGTGCTTCGACTGTGGCGTGTGTCCTCAGCTCGACACGCACATCCAGATCGGCCCGACCGGCAAGAAGCTCCTGCCGCTGTCGGTCGTGAAGTAACCCTTGGGTCACGAGAGGCCCCCGCCCGCAACGGGTGGGGGCCTCCGCCGTGTCCTTCACTGCATGGAAACGGACAAGCGACCTCCGGTCGGCGGCGGCGACGGGTGCCTGGTGGGCGTCATCAGGGTCCCCGTCAAGATCGTCGCCGTACTCGTCGTACTGCCCGTACGAGTGGTTTGGGAACTGCTGGTCGCCGGGGGCCGGGCTGCGCACCGGCACGTCCTGCGGCCGCTGTACGTCCATGTCATCGAGCCGTTGCTCCGGGCGCTGGGATGGCTGCTGACCACCCTGCTCAAGCTGGTCTTCGTCTGGCCGTGGGTCGGGCTCTGGCGGTACGTGCTCACCCCGGTCGGCCAGGGACTGGCATGGCTGTGCCGCGGCGCGTACGACCACCTGCTCGCGCCGGCCGGGCGGTTCCTGGGCGCCTACGTGCTGCGTCCGCTCGGCGGGGCGCTCGCCTGGCTGGGCCGGGGCGGCATGCGCTACCTGCTCGCGCCCCTCGCCAAGGGCGTCGGCTGGATCGGATGGGCCCTCGGCATGACGCTGTTCGTCTGGCCGTGGGTCGGGCTGTGGCGCTACGTGCTCGCACCCGTCGGCCGCGGGATCGCATGGCTGGCCGCGGTGGTCCACCGGTACGTGCTGCGGCCGGTCGGGCTGGGTCTCGTGTGGCTGGTGGTCGCGGTGTACCGGTATCTGCTGCGGCCGGTCGGGCTGGGCTTCGCGTGGCTGGTGGTCGCCGTGTACCGGTATCTGCTGCGGCCGGTCGGGCTGGGCTTCGCGTGGCTGGTGGTCGCCGTGTACCGGTATCTGCTGCGGCCCTTCGGGCTCGGCCTCGGGTGGCTGGCCATCGGCCTGTACCGGTACGTGCTCGCACCGGCCGGACGGGTCCTCGTATGGGCCTGGCACGTGGCCGGGCTGATCACCCGCGCCCTGTGGCGCGGACTCAAACGGATCGGCTGGGTGCTGATCGGGTGGCCCGCGTCCCAGGTGTACCGGCACGTGCTCACCCCCGTCGGGCACGCCGTCCGCGAGGTCTGGCGGACCGGCCGCGCCGCGGTCCGTGAGGCGCGGGCCACCGTACGCCGTGCGCTGTTCGGTACTCCTCCCGTGGAACCGGCGAGGTCACGGGCGCGTACTCTGGGTAGTACGACAGCCGCCGACGCGGCACCCGCTGACGAGATCTCCCTGCCCCGACGGCAGGGGTGAGCCGGAGCGGGTCGACAGACCTCAGGGCGACGCGCGAGCCGCGGAGCCCCGCACAAGGAGAAGAACCACTGGGCAAGCGACAGCCCGAAGGCCCGCCTCCCGCACCGGTGGTGCAGCGCATCCGACTGCGCTACACCAAGCGCGGCCGCCTCCGGTTCACCAGTCACCGTGACTTCCAGCGCGCCTTCGAGCGGGCCCTGCGCCGCGCCGAGGTGCCGATGGCGTACTCGGCCGGCTTCACCCCGCACCCGCGCGTCTCGTACGCGAACGCCGCCCCGACCGGCACCGGCAGCGAGGCCGAGTACCTGGAGATCGGGCTCGCCGAGCCCCGCGACCCCGAGAAGCTCCGTGAGCTGCTCGACGAGTCGATGCCCACCGGACTCGACATCATCGACGCCGTCGAGGCCCGCACCTCGGGCCTCGCGGACCGGCTGACCGCCTCCGTGTGGGAGCTGCGCCTGGACGGCGTGGAGCTCGCCGAGGCCGAACGGGCCGTGACGGCCTTCCTCGCCGCCGAGAACGTGGAGGTGCAGCGCCGGACCAAGAACGGAATGCGGACCTTCGACACGCGCGGCGCGGTCGTCAGTCTGGAAGCGCTTCCCGCCCCGGCTGATAGGCCGCTGGACAATGCCTGTGCGATACTGCGGCTGGTTGTTCGGCATCTGACACCTGCCGTGCGACCCGACGACGTCCTGTCCGGTCTCCGAGCTGTGGCCGACCTGGCGCCGCCGGTCCCCTCAGCGGTGACCAGGCTGGCGCAGGGGCTCTTCGACGAGGAGTCCGGCACGGTGACCGACCCGCTCGCGCCCGACCGCGAGGCTGACACGGCCGCCCCACCCACGGCCGCCGTAGCAGCCGACGCGAAGGCGCCGGAAGGTCCCGCCGCGTAAGGAACGCCGTCGTCGCGCAGCCCTGGTACTCGGGAGCCACCTGGGTCGGGCCGCGCACTGACCTGAAGACTTCCGCCAGGCCGTACGGACAACACGTACGGAACCGGCGGCCATGGACTAGAGCTCCCGTGTGGCGAACGCGCCCCGGAGGCCGGTTCCGCGCTCATTACGCGGAGCCGTGCCGGACCGGAAGTCAGCCGCGGCGCCCGGGAGCGTGACGGGAGAACCGCCCGCAATGCTCAACAACGAAAACGACATCACTTCTGCTGGTAGCGCCGACAGCTCCAGCCCCAGCGACAACCTGCCGCCGCGCCGTCGCCGCCGTGCCGCGTCCCGGCCCGCGGGCCCGCCCGGTGGCGCCGTCGCCGAGACGGCCCCGGTGACCGAGGCCGCCCCGGCCGCCCCCGCCGAAGAGGCCGCTCCGGCCGCCGCCCCCGCTCGTCCCCGCCGCCGCGCGACCCGTGCCGTGGCCGCCCCGGCGACCCCGGCCGCCGACGCCGTCGTCGAGACCCCGGCCGCCGAGCCCGTGGCCGCAGCCGCCCCGGTCGCCGAGGAGCCCGCCGCTCCCGCTCCGCGGACCCGCCGCCGCGCCACCCGCGCCGTCGCCGCCCCGGAGGCTCCCGCTGCCGTGGCCGAGGCCGCGCCCGTGGTCGAGGAGGAGGCTCCGGCCGCCCCCGCTCCGCGTGCCCGTCGTCGTGCCACCCGCGCCGTCGCGGCTCCGGCCGCCGAGGCCGCCGCTGTGGTGGAGGCTCCGGCCGCCGAGGCTCCCGCGCCCGTGGTCGAGGAGGAGGCTCCGGCCGCTCCGGCCCCGCGTGCCCGTCGTCGTGCCACCCGCGCCGTTACCGCCCCGGCCGCCGAAGCCGTCGCCGAGGCTCCCGCCGCCGAGCCCGCGCCCGTCGTGGAGGAGGCCCCCAAGGCCGCCCGCGCCGTGACCGTCGCCGACGCGGTGGACTCGCCCAAGCGCGGCGGCCGCCGCCGCGCCACCCGCTCCGCCGCTCCGGCCGCCGCCCCGCAGCCCGTCGCCGAGAGCGCCGAGCCCGCCGCCCCGGCCCGCGCCCGCCGCGCCGCGCGTCCCGCCGTCGCCGTCTTCCAGGCCCCGGTCTTCGCCGAGCCGATGTTCCAGACCCCCGAGACCGCTGCCATGGCCGCCGCGGCCGCTCGCGCCGCCGCCCCGGCCGAAGAGGTCGAGGAGGAAGAGGAGACCGAGTTCGAGGCCGAGGTCACCACGGCCCCCGTCGCGCAGCCCGCCGGCCGCCGCCGTCGCCGTGGGCGCGGCGCCGCCGAGTCCGCTCCGGTCGCCGAGTCCGCCCCGGTCTCCCTTCCCGAGGTGCTCGCGGAGGAGGAGCCGGAGGCCGAGGCCGCCGAGCTCGACGAGGAGTCCGGCGAGTTCGAAGAGGGCGACGAGTCGGGCGAGCGCCCGTCGCGCCGCCGCCGGCGCGGTGGCCGTCGCCGCCGTCGCGGTGAGTCCGCCGACCTCGACGAGTCCGCCGAGGACGAGGCCGAGGCCGCAGAGCAGGACGCCGCCGAGCAGGACGCCGAGGAGGAAGAGGACGAGGAGGCCGACGAGGCCCTCGGCTCCAGCTCCAGCCGCCGTCGCCGCCGTCGCCGTCGCCGCAGTGGCGAGGGCCCTGCCGAGGCAGCCGAAGCGGGCGACGAGGACGGCGTGCGTACCGTCGTCAAGGTCCGCGAGCCGCGCCCCGCGCGGGAGAAGGCCGAGTCCTCCGACGAGGTCCAGTCCATCAAGGGCTCGACCCGCCTGGAGGCGAAGAAGCAGCGCCG
This sequence comes from Streptomyces sp. NPDC001549, assembly GCF_042894025.1. Classification (NCBI taxonomy): domain Bacteria; kingdom Bacillati; phylum Actinomycetota; class Actinomycetes; order Kitasatosporales; family Streptomycetaceae; genus Streptomyces; species Streptomyces sp. NPDC001549. The sequence goes on along the minus strand of NZ_JBIAVJ010000002.1, from coordinate 112,218 downwards.
CCGCGAGGGCCGCGAGCAGGGCCGCCGCCGCGTGCCGATCATCACCGAGGCCGAGTTCCTGGCCCGCCGTGAGGCCGTCGAGCGCGTCATGGTCGTCCGCCAGGCCGGCGAGCGCACCCAGATCGGCGTCCTCGAGGACAACGTGCTCGTCGAGCACTACGTCAACAAGGAAGAGGCCACCTCGTACGTCGGCAACGTCTACCTGGGCAAGGTCCAGAACGTGCTGCCGTCGATGGAGGCCGCCTTCATCGACATCGGCAAGGGCCGCAACGCCGTCCTGTACGCCGGTGAGGTCAACTTCGAGGCGCTCGGCATGGCCAACGGGCCGCGCCGCATCGAGTCCGCCCTCAAGTCCGGCCAGTCGGTCCTGGTGCAGGTCACCAAGGACCCGATCGGCCACAAGGGCGCCCGCCTGACCAGCCAGGTCTCGCTGCCCGGCCGCTACCTGGTCTACGTGCCCGAGGGCTCGATGACCGGCATCAGCCGCAAGCTGCCCGACACCGAGCGCGCGCGTCTGAAGACCATCCTCAAGAAGATCGTCCCCGAGGACGCGGGCGTCATCGTGCGTACCGCCGCCGAGGGCGCGAGCGAGGACGAGCTGCGCCGCGACGTCGAGCGTCTGCAGGCCCAGTGGGAGGACATCCAGAAGAAGTCGAAGCAGATCTCGACCTCTTCGCCGAGCCTGCTGTACGGCGAGCCGGACATGACCGTCCGCGTCGTGCGCGACATCTTCAACGAGGACTTCTCGAAGGTCATCGTCAGCGGCGACGGCGCCTGGGAGACCATCCACGGCTACGTGAACCACGTGGCCCCGGACCTGGGCGACCGGCTGTCCCGCTGGACCTCCGAGGTCGACGTCTTCGCGACGTACCGGATCGACGAGCAGCTCGCCAAGGCGCTCGACCGTAAGGTGTGGCTGCCCTCGGGCGGCTCGCTTGTGATCGACAAGACCGAGGCGATGATCGTCATCGACGTCAACACCGGCAAGTTCACCGGTCAGGGCGGCAACCTCGAAGAGACCGTCACCAGGAACAACCTGGAGGCGGCCGAGGAGATCGTGCGCCAGCTGCGGCTGCGCGACCTGGGCGGCATCGTCGTCATCGACTTCATCGACATGGTCCTGGAGTCCAACCGCGACCTGGTCCTGCGGCGCATGCTGGAGTGCCTGGGCCGCGACCGTACGAAGCACCAGGTGGCCGAGGTCACCTCGCTGGGCCTGGTCCAGATGACCCGCAAGCGGGTGGGCCAGGGTCTGCTGGAGTCCTTCTCCGAGACCTGCGTCCACTGCAACGGCCGCGGTGTCATCGTCCACATGGAGACCCCGACCGTGATCGGCGGCGGTGGCAACGGCAAGCGCTCCAAGCGCCGCGGTGGCCGCACCGAGTTCGACCAGCACGACCACGAGGTCGAGACGGTCGACACGGAGGGTTTTGAATCCGAGGCGGAGGTGGCTGCCGAGGCCGCCGCGCCGCGCGCCCTGCCCGAGCCGGAGTTCGTCGCGGACGAGGAGCTCTACAGCAGCCCGGCCGAGGCCGAGGCCGCCGCGGGCATCAGCAGCCGCCGCAACCGGCGCCGCGCCACCCGTAAGGCCACCGCTCCGGCGGGCGCCCCACGCGGTGCGGCCGCTCCGGTCGAGGCCCCGGCCCCGGCCCCCGTCGTGGACGAGCCGGTGACCGAGCCGGCCGAGACGGTGCTGGAGCCGGCTCCCGAGTTCGCCGCCGAGACCGCTCCGGTCGTCGAGACCGCCGAGGCCGCGGAGGCGGCCCCGGAGGCCGCGCCGAAGGGCCGTACCCGTCGCCGCGCGACCCGTAAGGCCACCGCCCCGGCGGGTGCCCCGGCCCCCGCGGCCGAGGTGGCCCCGGAGCCGGAGCCGGTCGTCGTGCCGGAGCCCGAGCCCGTCGTCGAGCCCGAGCCGCAGCCCGAGCCGCAGCCCGAGCCCGAGGTCGCCGTCGTTGCCGTCGCCGAGGCCGAGGAGGCCCCCGTCGTGGAGGCCGCTCCGGCCCGTCCGCGTCGCCGTGCCACCCGTAAGGCCACCGCACCCGCCGGTTCCCCGGCAGGCGCGGCAGAGGCCGCGGTGCTGGTCGTCGAGGCCGCGGTGACCGAGGCCCCGGCGACCGAGACCGCAGCGCCCGCCGAGGACGCCGCACCGGTGGCCGAGGAGGCCGTACCGGCCAAGAAGGCCGCCAGGAAGGCTCCGGCCAAGAAGGCGACCGCGGCGAAGAAGGCCCCGGCCAAGAAGGCGGCGGCCGCCAAGAAGACCGTGGCCAAGAAGGCGGCCACGACCAAGAAGACCGCGGTGAAGCGGGCGACGAAGAAGACCGCGGCGGCGGAGCAGCAGACGCTCCCGTCCGTCTCGGCTCCGACCGAAGCCTGATCCACCGCTGAGTGACACAGCGGCCGTGGGCCCCGCCGAGTGGCGGGGCCCACGGCCGTAGGGGCCCGGTTTGACCCTCCGGAACCGGCCCCGTAACCTAGACCGTCGGCGTGTCTCAGTGAACGCCGCGCTCCTGAGCACCTTCCTCACGTTCCGTACGCGCAAGCGTCGTGCGAGAGAGGCCGCTCGTCCAATCCGGATCGGTGCGGTTCCGCCTTCTTGGCGGGGCTTGCCTGAGCGGCTGGCTTCAGGAGCATCCGTCCCGAGTGAGAGAGAGATCCGCGTGTACGCCATCGTGCGCAGCGGTGGTCGCCAGCACAAGGTTGCTGTCGGCGACATCGTTGAGGTTGACAAGATTTCCACTGCCAAGGTTGGCGACACGGTCGAGCTCTCGACCCTGCTCGTTGTCGACGGCGACGCCGTGACCAGCGACCCGTGGGTCCTGGCCGGCATCAAGGTCCAGGCCGAGATCGTGGACCACCACAAGGGTGCGAAGATCGACATCCTTCGGTACAAGAACAAGACCGGCTACCGCCGTCGCCAGGGTCACCGCCAGCAGTACACGGCGATCAAGGTCACCGGTATCCCCGCGGCTGCGAAGTAAGAGGGACTGAGACATGGCACACAAGAAGGGCGCATCGTCCACCCGGAACGGGCGCGACTCCAATGCCCAGCGGCTCGGCGTGAAGCGCTTCGGCGGTCAGGTCGTTTCCGCTGGTGAGATCCTCGTCCGCCAGCGCGGCACCCACTTCCACCCGGGTTCGGGTGTCGGTCGTGGTGGCGACGACACGCTGTTCGCGCTGCTGGCCGGTTCGGTCCAGTTCGGCACGCACCGTGGCCGCAAGGTCGTCAACATCGTTCCGGCCGCCTGATCCAGCTTCGGCTGATCGAGCGTTCGTAACTTCCCGAGGGCGGATCTCAGCTCTTTCCGGCGCAAGCCGGGAAGAGAGGTCCGCCCTCGGCGCGTTGTCATACAGACCACGTTTTAATGGGCAGCAAGGCCTGCCCGGGACATTCCCGTATGTATCTGGAGGAACACCCATGACCACCTTCGTGGACCGCGTCGAGCTGCACGTCGCCGCGGGTAACGGGGGCCACGGCTGCGCCTCCGTTCACCGGGAGAAGTTCAAGCCGCTCGGCGGCCCCGACGGCGGAAACGGCGGCCGTGGCGGCGACGTCATCCTGGTGGTGGAGCAGGCGATCACCACCCTGCTGGACTACCACCACAGCCCCCACCGCAAGGCCACCAACGGCCAGCCCGGCGCGGGCGACAACCGCTCCGGCAAGGACGGTACGGACCTGATCCTGCCCGTCCCGGACGGCACCGTCGTCCTCGACAAGCAGGGCAACGTCCTCGCCGACCTCGTCGGCCAGGGCACCACCTACGTGGCCGCCGAGGGCGGCCGCGGCGGCCTCGGCAATGCCGCGCTCTCCTCCGCCCGCCGCAAGGCGCCCGGCTTCGCGCTCCTCGGCGTCCCCGGCACCACCGGCGAGATCGTCCTGGAGCTCAAGACCGTCGCCGACGTGGCGCTGGTCGGCTTCCCGAGCGCCGGCAAGTCCTCGCTGATCTCGGTGCTGTCCTCCGCCAAGCCGAAGATCGCGGACTACCCCTTCACCACCCTCGTCCCGAACCTGGGCGTCGTCACGGCCGGCTCGACCGTCTACACGATCGCCGACGTCCCGGGCCTGATCCCGGGCGCCAGCCAGGGCAAGGGCCTCGGCCTGGAGTTCCTGCGTCACGTCGAGCGCTGCTCGGTGCTGGTGCACGTGCTGGACACCGCCACGCTGGAGTCCGACCGCGACCCGCTCGCCGACCTCGACGCCATCGAGAACGAGCTCAAGCTCTACGGCGGCGGCCTGGAGAAGCGCCCGCGCCTCGTCGTCCTGAACAAGGTCGACATCCCGGACGGCCAGGAGCTCGCCGACATGGTCCGCCCCGACCTGGAGGCCCGCGGCTACAAGGTCTTCGAGGTCTCCGCGGTCGCCCGTACGGGCCTCAAGGAGCTGTCCTACTTCCTCGCCGAGGGCATCGCCAAGGCCCGTGCCCGCAAGCCGAAGGAGGAGGCGACCCGCATCGTCATCCGCCCGAAGGCCGTGGACGACTCCGGCTTCACCATCACCTACGACGAGGTCGAGGACGTCTACAACGTCCGCGGCGAGAAGCCCGAGCGCTGGGTCCGCCAGACCGACTTCAACAACGACGAGGCCGTGGGCTACCTCGCCGACCGCCTCAACCGCCTCGGTGTCGAGGAGGCGCTGAAGAAGGCGGGCGCCCGCGCCGGTGACGGCGTCGCGATCGGCTCCGACGAGAACTCGGTCGTCTTCGACTGGGAGCCGACCATGATGGCCGGCGCCGAGATGCTGGGCCGCCGCGGCGAGGACCACCGTCTGGAGGCTCCGCGCCCGGCCACCACGCGCCGCAAGGATAAGGAAGCCAAGCGCGGGGACTCGGCGCAGCAGGAGTACGACGAATTCCGGCCGTTCTGACCCCCTCCCGAGGGACTTGTGCCCGGAAGGTTTGAAGGCGCCTTTATGTCGGTCGCCTAGGATCTTCCGGGTGAACAGCAGCAACCTCCCCACGGTTTCCGTCGTGGTCATCGCGTACAACGACGCCGGGCTCGTGGGCGAGGCCGTTTCCTCGGCCCTCGCCCAGGGCCCGGTGGTCGCCGAGGTCATCGCGGTGAACGACGCCTCGTCCGACGGCACCGCGCGGGTGCTGGACGAACTGGCGGCCGTACACCCCCGCCTCAAGGTCGTGCACCGGACGGAGAACAGCGGGGGGTGCGGTACCCCGCGCAACGACGGGATCGCGGCCGCTTCCGGCCGGTACGTCCTCTTCCTCGACAGCGACGACATCCTGCCGCCCGGGGCCGCCGACGCCCTGGTGCGCACCGCCGAGGAGCACCATGCCCCGGTCACCGTCGGCGCGGCGGTACGGCGGGAGCTGCCCCAGCACCACGACGTCCCGTGGATGCCCGGACTGCACACACCGGGCGAGGTGATCGAGCGGCCGGTGGACCGGCCCGGGCTCGTCCGCGACACGCTCTGCGTCAACAAGCTGTACGAGCGCGCCTTCCTCCGGGAACACGGCCTGCGCTTCCCCGACGGCCGGTTCATCTACGAGGACTTCGTCTTCACCGCCCGCGTGCTCGCCGCGGCCCCCCGCATCGCCGTCACCGGCGACCTCGTCTACGTCTGGCACGTGCGCCGCAGCGCCGCCCAGGTGTCGATCTCCCTGGACCGCAAGGACGTCGGGAACTGGCGCTCCCGCATCGAGGCCCACCGCACTGCCGCCCGGATCCTCGCCGAGGCCTCCCCGGTGCTGGGCAGCGCCTGCCGGGTGAAGTTCCTGGAGTACGACCTGCGCATGTACCTGCGCGAGCTCGGCCGGGACCCCGAGTACCAGGCCGCCTGGTGGACCCTGACCCGCGAGTACGTCGAGACTTTCCCCGAGGCCGACATCGAGTCCGCCGCGGCCCACGCCCGCTGGATCGTCTCCGTGCTGCGCGCCACCGCGACCCCGCCCGCCGACGTCGAGCGGCTCACCCGGCTGGCCGCCGAACCGCCGCGGCTGCTGCCCCCGTACGCGACCGGTCCGACCGGAGTTCCGGTGTGGAGCGAGGAGCTCCCGGTCGAGCTGGCGGGTCTGCCCGTGCTGCCGGTCGGCGAGCTGCCCGTCACCGTCGACGCCGAACCGGCCGGCCGCGCCGCCGTCCGGATCCACCTGCACGATCTGTACGGACGCCTCGCCGAGGCCGGGCCCGTCACCGCGCAGCTGAGCTTCCTGCCCCGTGCGGGCGGCGAGGCGGTCCTCGCGCAGCCGGTGGAGCTGCACCCCGACCGCAGAGGCGGCTGGATCGCCGTCCTGCCGTTCCGCCTCGCCGACCTGGCCGTCACGGGCCGCCGCCAGGGGCTGCGCAGGATGCAGGCCTGGAATGTCGGGGTGGGCGTGCGGTGTGCCGACGGGAGCTCGGTGTTCACCTCCTTGCGCCCCCGGGGCGGACTGCTTCGCCGTCGGGCCCTGCCCAGCAGCCGGTACGGTGTTCTGCTGGCGCAGCCCTACCGGACGGGGGCCGGCGCCCTCGCGCTGCGCCTCGCGCCCGGCGCCGAGGGCGCGCTGTACCTCGTACGCAACCGCCTCCACCGGGCCCGGGCGGGCCGTGGGGCGGGCTGAGGCCCCGTAGCCGGGCCCCGGCCGCATACCTGCACAACGCCGCGCTCTTCATCCCGAAGTCGGACAGCACCAAGGAGACACACATGACGTTTCTGATCACCGGTGGCGCCGGATACATCGGCGCGCACGTCGTCCGCGCGATGCGGCTCGCGGGGGAGGAGGTCGTGGTCTTCGACGACCTCTCCACGGGTGACGAGAACCGCGTACCGGAGGGCGTCCCGCTGGTGGTCGGCTCCGTCCTCGACCGGCTGGTCGTGGAGGAGGTCATCCGCAAGCACAAGATCACCGGCGTGGTGCACCTGGCGGGCAAGAAGCAGGTCGGCGAGTCCGTCGAGAAGCCGATGTACTACTACCACGAGAACGTGCAGGGCCTTGCCGTCCTGCTCCAGGCCGTGGCCGACGCGGGCATCCGCAACTTCCTCTTCTCCTCCTCCGCCTCCGTCTACGGCATGCCCGACGTGGACCTGGTCACCGAGGACACCCCGTGCAGGCCGCTGAGCCCCTACGGCGAGACCAAGCTGGCCGGAGAGTGGCTGGTGCGCGCCGCGGGCCGGGCGCACGGCATCTCCACCGCCTGCCTGCGCTACTTCAACGTGGCGGGCGCCGCGTCCCCCGAGCTCGCCGACACCGGCGTCTTCAACCTGGTCCCGATGGTCTTCGAGCGCTACGACGCCGGCCAGGGCGCCAAGATCTTCGGTGACGACTACCCGACCCCGGACGGCACCTGCATCCGCGACTACATCCACGTCGAGGACCTCGCGGAGGCCCACGTGGCGGCCGCCCGCAAGCTCGCCGAGTGGGCCGCGGCCGGCGACTACAAGGACCTCACGGTCAACATCGGGCGCGGCGAGGGCGTCTCCGTCGCCGAAATGGTCGAGCTCCTGAACAAGAACACCGGGCACGACATCGCCCCCGTGATCAGCCCGCGCCGCCCCGGCGACCCGGCGAAGGTCGTGGCCTCGGCCGACAAGATCACAGGGGAGCTGGGCTGGAAGGCCCGGCACGACGTCCGTGAGATGGTCACCTCCGCCTGGGCGGGCTGGGAGGCCAACAAGGTGGCTCGCAAGGACGCCCACCGGGACGTCCACAAGGCCTGACCGGCCGGGAACGAACCGCGTGTGCCATAGGTGAAGCAGCCCGCCCCGGGAGTATCCGGGGCGGGCTGCTTCACCTGTGTGCCGTGGAGGGTGCGGTCAGCGCTCCAGGAAGGAGAACAGCTCTTCCCACCGGTCGGTGATCTCGGGGCTGGAGTAACGCTGCACCGCGTGGAAGGCGTTGTCCCCGAGCCGGTCGCGCAGCTCACGGTCGGAGATCAGCTCGCGCAGGTGCCCGGCCAGCTCCATCGTGTTGCCCAGCCGGGCCAGCAGCCCGTCCTCGCCGTGCTCGACGATCTCCCGTACGCCCGGCGCGCAGTCGAAGGCGGCCGCCGGCACGCCCGCCGCCATCGCTTCCAGCAGTGTGATCGGGAAGCCCTCGGCGCGTGAGGCCTGGGCGAAGACCGAGGCTCCGCGCAGGGCGCCCAGCACGTCGTCGGTGCTTCCCATCCACGCCACGGAGTCGTCCAGGCCCAGCGAGGTGCAGTGCGCCTTCAGCGTTGCCTCCTCCGCGCCCGCCCCGTAGATCCGCAGGGTCCAGTCGGGGTGGTGCGGCGCGACGTCCGCCCAGGTGTCGAGCAGCAGGTCGACGCCCTTCTCGAAGGCGAGGCGGCCGACGCACGCCACGACCTTCTCCGTGCGCGGCGCGGGGGAGCCGGGCATGAAGGGCAGCGGGTTCGGCATGCTCCCCACGTTCTCCATGCCCGCCCGGATCCACAGGTCCGCGTCCTCGGCGGTGAGCACCAGCAGCCGGTCGACCTGCGGGTAGAAGCGGCGGACCCGCTCCCCGCGGGTGGACTTCTGGCTGGCCTCGAACGACTCGTGGCTCATCCCGATGACGGTGAGCCCCTTGGTGTCGGCGAGCGCCACCCACTCCATCGCCCAGACCTGGGTGACGATGACGACACCGCCCGGGCGGGCTGCCCGCAGCAGCTCGCTCAGCTGCTCGGCCTTGACCCGCATCTGCGCCCGCCGGGCCGCCTGGCGGCGCCGCTCGGGCGCGTTCAGCCGGCCCTTGATCCCGCGCAGCCGACGGGCCGACGGCGGGTGCGCGTCGTAGAGGGTGGTCGTCTCGTACGGCAGGCCCTGCGGCAGCTTCTGCCGGATGTCGTCGGCGACCGGGGCGATGCCCACGATGTGCACCCGGTGGCCGCGGTCGGTGAACTGCCGGGCCATCTGGTGCGACCAGGTGGTCACGCCACCGATCTCGTCGACGTTGTTGGAGACGATGAAGATGTCACGGCCGCCCGGGGTGGCGGTCTGCTGGCTCACTTGCCGCTCCTGGTGAAGAACTTCTCTACGATCTGGCGGGCCGCGTCCCCGCGGTCGTACTCGCCGAACTCGGCGAGGAACCGCTGCCGCGCCTGGGCGTACTTGACGTCCGCCTCCTCGAAGGCGGCGAGCGCCTGCAGCAGTTCGTCCGCCGTGGCCACCACCGGGCCCGGGGCCTTCTCCTTCAGGTCGAAGTACGTGCCGCGGATGTCCGTGGCGTACTTCTCGTAGTCGTACGCGAAGAACAGCATCGGCCGGTCCAGGACCGCGTAGTCGAACATCACGGACGAGTAGTCGGTGATCAGACCGTCGGCGAGGGCCAGCAGCGGGGTGATGTCGTGGTGCCGGGACACGTCGATGACGCGGCCCTCGACGGACGGCGGCAGCGAGACGCTGTTGAGGTAGTGGGTCCGCACCAGCAGCGTGAAGCGGTCGCCGAGCCGGTCCGCGAACTCCTCCACGTCGAAGGGGAAGGTGAAGCCCTCCACCGCGCCGTCCGCGCCCGCCCGGAAGGTCGGCGCGTAGAGCAGCACCTTCTTGTCCGGGTCGATGCCGAGCTCGCCCGCGAGGGGCCCGCGTACCCGCTCACCGCTGTGCGACTCGGTCCGGTGCGCCTCGACGAGGGCGTCGTTGCGCGGGTAGCCCGTGCGCAGCAGCACCTCGTCACGCAGCCGGAAGCCCTTGGCGAGGGTGCGGGTGTCGTGCTCGGAGCGGATCAGGAAGTGGTCGAAGCGGTCGACGGCCGCCTGGAAGCGGGCCTGGCCGGCCCGGCCCTGCGCCTTGGTCCGGGGCTCGTGGAAGCCCATCCGCTTGAGCGCCGAGCCGTGCCAGGTCTGGATGTACGTGGTCCCCGGGCGCTTGGCCAGCGCCAGCGGGAAGCCCTGGTTGTCGACCCAGTACTCGGCCTGGGCGAGGGCGCGCAGGTACTGCCAGCTCCACCGCTTGACCAGGGTGGCCTCCTTGGGGAAGCCGGTGGGCTTGGCGCCCGCGTACGACCAGATCGCCTCGAACGGCGCGCCCTGGCGGACCAGCTCCTCGTAGATCGCCTTGGGGCTGTCGCTGTACTGCTTGCCCATGTGGCTCTCGAAGACGACCGTGCCCTTCTTGATCGGCAGCTTCGAGAAGACCTCGTGGTAGATCTTCACCTTCTGCTCGCCGGAGCCCATGTTGCGGCGGGCCCGCAGTGCCTTGCGCAGGCCCCGCTTGACCACGCCGGCCGCCTTGCCCTGTATGGCGTTGTTGATCAGCGACTGGGTGCGGACGGCGGCGGCGCCCTCGGCGCTCAACACGTAGCTGAGGTTGCCCTTCTTGGTCATCTCCGGCCCGAAGCGGTCGGAGACCAGCCGGGTCAGGCGCGGGCGCACGCGCAGCCGGGCCGCCGACTCCAGGTCGACCCCGCCGATCGCGACACGGGTGGTGATCCGTTCGCCGCCCGCGGTCAGCTTGAGGCGCACGTCCCAGACGGCGTCGATGATGCCGAGCGGGCGGACCGTGCTCGCGACGTCGGCGGTGCCGGTCCACTCGATCGTGTCACCGGCGTGGCGGACGGTTTCCACCGGGAAGCTGAAGGAGCGCACGCCGATCTGCCGGCGGGCCCGGAATTCGAGCGTGGCCTTCAGATCCGCGTCGGCCGGGATGCGGCCCAGCGGGTTCACGACGGAGCCGGACATGGTGACCGTGCCGCGGCCGTCGTCCTCGTAGGAGGCGAGCCGGTTGCCCAGGGTGAGGGAGGTGAGCGGCGTGGTGTGGAAGGCCTGCTCGGTGACGTCCAGTATCCGGCGGGCCTCGGCGCCGTCGGGACCGTCGATGTGCTGCGCACACCAGTAGACGCGGCCGTCACGCTCGGCGAGCGGGGAGGTGAGCCGGCCCTTGTTGGTCATGGCGTCGGCGGCCGGGAGCAGATTGTCCCAGTCCTCCTTGCCCAGCAGGTAGGCGCAGATCGCCTGGAGGTAGGTGACGTTCTCGTACGCGGCCGGGTCGATCCCCGCGAGGTAGCCGTTGGCGAGGCGGGCGAACTCCTGGCGGTACTCGTCGCTCAGGAGCGGCAGGTCGCGCAGGTGCAGCACGAGGTCGTGCTTGAGGAACTTGGCGTCCTTCGCGGACTTGATGTCCGTGTGGCCCTTTTCGGCCAGCAGGCGGTCGACGCGGCGGTGGATCTCCATCCGGTGGACGAAGTTCGCGATCTCGTGGCGCCGGTTGCTGATCGACAGGGCCGCGGCCTTCTCGACCACGTTCCAGAAGTAGACGTGGTTCGGGATCAGCGTGATGCGGCGGGCGGCGACATAGGCCTGCGCGGAGAACAGCAGGTCCTCGTAGTGGATGCCGACCGGGAACTCCAGGCCCTGCTCCAGCAGGAACTCGCGCCGGTAGCACTTGTTCGTGGAGAGGGTGTCGTAGACCAGCAGGTCGGGGTACTCGGTGATCGATTCCAGGGTGCGGGTGCGCGAGTAGATCCAGGGGTACCACTCGGTGGTCTTGCCCCACCGGTTGTCGAGGTGCACGCGTACGCACATGCCCGAGACCAGGTCGGATCCGGTCCGCTCGGCGGCGGCCAGCATGTTCCGGCAGGCGTTCCGCTCCAGCACGTCGTCGCTGTCGAGGAACATCACATACGTTCCGGTGGCCTGCCGGATGCCGTGGTTGCGCGGCGCACCGCAGCCGCCGCTGTTCTCCGGCAGCTGGAAGGCGCGCACTCTCCCCGGGTGCGCGGACTCCAGTTCCTGGGCGACCGCGTACGAGCGGTCCTTGCTGCAGTCGTCGACGATCACGACTTCGACGCTGTGCAGGGTCTGGTCCAGAACCGACCGGACTGCTGTCGGCAGACGCTCTGCGTCGTTGTAGACGATGACGACCACGGAGACGTCGGGCACGTGCACCTCGATCCCTTCGTTTCGATACGTTCAGCTGATTCCGCTTATCTCGTCCACGCTACCGTGTGCCGCCCTCGACTCCCGCAGCCCGACTCCCGTCCGACCCTCGCCGTGCATACTTCTAAGGAAGCGGTGAGAGGCGGGTCCGGCCGCCGACAATCACCCGTTCGGATCCAGCAGGAAGTGTTCATGACGAAGCTGTCCGTAGTTGTCCCCTGCTTCAACGAAGAAGCCGTCATCGACAGCTTCGACGTGGAGATCCGAAGGGTTCTGGACGCCCTCCCCGTCGAGTACGAGGTCTGTTACGTCGACGACGGAAGCCGCGACGGCACCCTCGACAAGCTCCGGAAGATCGCCGCCGAGCACGGCGACCAGACCCGGTACGTCTCCTTCAGCCGGAACTTCGGCAAGGAGGCGGGCATGCTCGCGGGCCTGCGCGAGGCCACGGGCGACGCCGTAGTGATCATGGATGCGGACCTCCAGCACCCGCCGGAGCTCATCGCGACCATGCTGGAGCACTACCGGCAGGGACACGACCAGATCATCGCCCGCCGGACGCGCGAGGGCGACAAGAAGCTCCGCTCCGCCCTCAGCAGCCTCTACTACCGGGGCGTCAACCGCTGGGTCGACGTGGAGCTCACCGACGGCGTCGGCGACTTCCGCATGCTCTCGCGCCCGGCCGTGGACGCACTGCTGTCGCTGCCGGAGTACAACCGCTTCTCCAAGGGACTGTTCTCCTGGATCGGCTTCGACACCGTCCACTTCGACTACCGCAACGCGCAGCGCGAGGCCGGCGAGACGAAGTGGAAGTTCGGAGCCCTGCTGAACTACGGCATGGACGGCCTGATCTCCTTCAACAACAAGCCGCTGCGGATCGGGATCTGGTTCGGCGTGTCGCTGGTCGCCCTGACCGGCCTGTACGCCCTGTGGATCACGATCATGGCGATCACCAACGGCGTGGAGTCCCCGGGGTACGTCACCCTCGTGGCGATCATCACCGGTCTCGGCGGCGTACAGTTGATCATGCTGGGCCTGATCGGCGAGTACATCGGCCGCATCTACTACGAGGCCAAGCGCAGGCCGCACTTCCTGGTGAAGGAATCGCACGGAGCACAGCCGCTCCCGCGGACCGATGACCGGCCGGCGGCCCCGGTCGCAGAGCCTACGATCGTGGAGCGCAGCGCCCGATGAGCCGCAAGGACCAGCTCGGCCAGGTGTTCCGATTCGCCCTCGTGGGCGGGGTCAACACCGGCACCTTCTTCGTCATCTACCTGCTCCTGCACCCGTGGATGCCGTACTTCGCCGCCTACTCGCTCGCCTTCGTACTGGCGATGGTCGGCTCGTTCTTCATGAACACCTACTTCACCTACCGGACCCGGCCGACCTGGAAGAAGTTCCTCCTCTTCCCGCTGACGAACATCACCAACTTCGTCATCCAGTCCGTCGGCCTCTACGCGCTGGTGACCTGGGCCGGGATGGACACCCGGATCGCCCCGCTGGTCGCGGCGGTCGTGGCGATCCCGTTCACCTTCCTGCTCTCCCGCAAGATCCTCGTCCCGGGGGCCGCCCGGGCCGAGGAGGCCGCTCCCGTGGAGGCGGGGTCCTCGTCCAGGGTCTGAAACCCCCGAGCAGCCCCGCGCGCCCACCCCGTAGATTGAGACGGCAGGCATCTCGGCAACAGGCATTTCGGCAAGGGGCAAGGGGACAGACGTGTCAGCGGCTAGGCAAGGTGTCGTGGACGCCCGCAGGATCGTAGTCAAGGTCGGCTCCTCCTCCCTGACCACCGCGGCCGGCGGACTCGACGCCGACCGGGTGGACGCGCTCGTCGACGTCCTCGCCAAGGCCCGCAGCGGAGGCGAGAAGGAGATCGTCCTCGTCTCCAGCGGAGCCATCGCCGCCGGGCTCTCCCCGCTCGGCCTGCGCCGCCGGCCCAAGGACCTGGCCCGGCAGCAGGCCGCCGCGAGCGTCGGCCAGGGCCTGCTCGTCGCCCGCTACACCGCCTCCTTCGCCCGGTACGGGGTCCGCGTCGGCCAGGTGCTCCTCACCACCGACGACACCAGCCGCCGCGCCCACTACCGCAACGCCTACCGCACCCTCGACCAGCTGCTCGCCATGGGCGCCCTCCCCGTCGTCAACGAGAACGACACCGTCGCCACGGACGAGATCCGCTTCGGCGACAACGACCGGCTGGCGGCCCTCGTCGCCCACCTCGTCCGCGCCGACCTCCTCGTCCTCCTCTCGGACGTGGACGGCCTCTACGACGGCGACCCGTCCCAGCCCGGCACCACGCGCATCGAAGAGGTCCGCGGGCCCGAGGACATCGCGCACGTCTCCATCGGCAGCGCCGGCAAGGCGGGCGTGGGCACCGGCGGCATGGTCACCAAGGTCGAGGCGGCCCGGATCGCGGCGGCCGCCGGGATCCCCGTGGTGCTGACCTCCGCGAGCCAGGCCGCCGACGCCCTCGCCGGACGGGGGACGGGCACGCTGTTCCACGCCACCGGGCGCCGCTCGGCGGACCGGCTGCTCTGGCTCCAGCACGCGTCGACCCCGCAGGGGCACCTGGTCCTGGACGACGGCGCCGTCCGCGCGGTCACCGAGCGCGGCAGCTCGCTGCTGCCCGCCGGGATCGCGGCGGTCGAGGGCGACTTCGTCGCCGGGGACCCGGTGGAACTGCGCGCCGCGGACGGCCGAGCCGTGGCCCGGGGCCTGGTCAACTTCGACGCCAAGGAGCTCCCGCAGCTCCTCGGCCGCTCCACTCGCGAGCTCGCGCGGGAACTCGGACCCGCGTACGAGCGGGAGGTCGTCCACCGGGACGATCTGGTCCTGCTGGAGGGCTGAGGTTCGGTAAAAGCGGAGCGCGGCGGCCCGGGGACTGGTCAACTGTGAGGGGCGGGCGGACCCGCGTGGCGGAGACAGGAGGCGGCTGGTGAGACGAGCGCTGACCAGCGTCGGCACAGGGGACGGCGGCGGCGGTGGCGGCGAGGAGCAGGATCACGCATCGCGCCTGTGGCACGTGACCCTGAGCGTCTCCGGCAAGCCGGCCCCGCTGTCCGAGGTCCGGCGCGGGCTGGAGCAACTGGCCCACGACCATCCCTTCCTGCTGACCAGCCGGTACGCCGACGACCACGCGGAGATCCGTTACTGGGAAGAGGCCCGGGACCTCCACGACGCGGCGGCCGTCGCCCTTCGCCTGTGGGGCGAACACCGCTCCTCGGCGAAGCTCCCGCCCTGGGAGATCGTCGGCCTGGAGGTCATCGACCGCGCCACCTACCACCAGCGTGTGGCGGAGGGCTACGGCCCACCCCCGGCCCACCCGGTAGGCGTCCACCCGTACTAGCCCCAGCCCCTCCGGCACCGTCCGGACCATTCAGCCGCTCCGGGACCGTCCAGCCCCTCCGGCGCTTGAGGACCGGGGTCCGGGCAGAGCCCGGGAAACGGCGAAAGGGCGGGGCGGGGAGAAGACCCCGCGCAGCGGCCCCGCAGACGGCCGGCGCCCGCCGTCTCGCGGGGTGGAACCCCAGCGGCGGGGTACCGGCGGGGGATTACCCTGGGCGGCATGACCTCGCTCGATGCCGCCACCGCCACCTCGCCCGTCCTCGCCACCGCGCAGCGGTCCCGCACCGCCGCCGCGGCCATCGCCCCACTCCCGCGGTCCGCCAAGGACACCGCCCTGCTGGCGATCGCGGACGCGCTGGAGGCCCGTACGGCCGAGATCATCGCCGCCAACGCCGTGGACACGGACAAGGCCCGTGCCGCCGGCACCAGTGAGACCGTCATCGACCGCCTCACCCTCACCGCCGAGCGGGTCGCCGCCATCGCCTCCGACGTCCGCGACGTCGCCGCCCTCCCCGACCCCGTCGGCGAGGTCGTCCGCGGCAGCACCCTCCCCAACGGCATCGACCTCCGGCAGATCCGCGTCCCGCTCGGCGTCGTCGGCATCATCTACGAGGCCCGCCCCAACGTCACCGTCGACGCCGCCGCCCTCTGTCTCAAGTCCGGCAACGCGGTCCTCCTGCGCGGCAGTTCCTCCGCCTACTCCTCCAACACCGCGCTCGTCGCCATCCTGCGGGACGCCGTCGAGAGCGCCGGCCTGCCCGCCGACGCGATCCAGCTCGTCCCCGGCGAGTCCCGCGACTCCGTCCGTGAGCTGATGCGCGCCCGCGGCCTCGTCGACGTGCTCATCCCGCGCGGCGGCGCCTCCCTCATCAAGACCGTGGTCGAGGAGTCCACCGTCCCGGTCATCGAGACCGGTACCGGCAACTGCCACGTCTACGTCGACGCCCAGGCCGACCTGGACATGGCGGTGGACATCCTCATCAACTCCAAGGCCCAGCGGCCCTCCGTCTGCAACTCCGCCGAGACCCTCCTCGTCCACCGCGACATCGCCGACGCCTTCCTGCCGCGCGCCCTCGACGCGCTCGCCGACGCCGACGTCACCGTGCACGGCGACGCCCGGGTCCTCGCCGCCGCCGAAGGCGGCAAGGTCACCGCCCTGCCCGCCACGGACGAGGACTGGGCCGCCGAGTACCTCTCCTACGACATCGCCGCCGGAGTCGTGGACTCCCTCGACGACGCCGTCACCCACATCCGCCGCTGGACCTCCGGCCACACCGAGGCGATCGTCACCACCTCGCAGGCCGCCGCGCGCCGCTTCACCCAGCTGGTCGACTCGACCACCGTCGCCGTGAATGCATCCACTCGGTTCACGGACGGTGGCCAGTTCGGCTTCGGTGCGGAGATCGGTATCTCCACCCAGAAGCTGCACGCCAGGGGCCCGATGGGGCTTCCCGAGCTGACCTCCACCAAGTACATCGTCACCGGCGACGGTCACGTTCGGTAGTCAAGCTCTGAGCGCGGTGTGGCCGGATTTCGGCGTACACCCTGCCCAAGGAGGCCCCCCAGGTCTAGGCTGGCCCCGTGCCGGACGACGTGGGGGGCAAGCCGTTCCCGGACGACGGGGAGCCCGACGACGACCGCGGAGGCGCGGAGTACGACTTCGCCTCCGTGGTGTTCGACGAGGACTTCGTCCGGAACGCCGAGATCCGTGAACCGAGCGCCGCCGAGCGCCAGCGGGCGGCCGACCGAGCGCGCGCGGAGGCCGAAGCCGCCCGTGCCGTGGCCGGCGGCTGGACGGGCGACGACGACTACGACAGCTACGGATACGGTCACCCCGACGGGTACGACGACGACCACGGCTGGGACCACGACGGCGGCCACGGATACCCCTACGGCCCGTACGGGGCCTACGGCGGCAGCCTGCGTCCCTACCGCGGACGCGCACCGTGGCTGCGCCCCGTCGCCTGGGTGCTCGCCTTCGTGATGGGCCTCGGCATGGTCGCGCTCGCCTTCAGCGCCGTGTACCGCAGTGCCTCGGGTGAGGCTGACCCCGCTCCGGCGCCCGCCAGCACCCCCAGGGGTGAAGTCACCGGCGTCGGTGCGTTTACGTACCCCTCCGTTCGCCAACCCTGAAGGTACGACCCCACTCGCGTACGCCGGAGCCGGGGGCTTCTCTGAAGCGGGGACAGCGGGGAGAAGCGATGGCCGTGCCAGGAGATCCACCCAACAGCACCCCCGAGGGCATGGGCGGGGGCGACGACGACTTCCGGTCGGACGAGTACCGGTCCGTGGTGTTCGACGAGGACTTCGTCCGGGCTGCCCGGCTCCAGGAGTACTCCGCTCAGGAACGCATGGGCGAACACGCCCGCGCGGTGCGCAGCCGGTCCATCTGGTCCGGCAGCGGCCCCGCGTCCCGGACCAGCACTCCCGGCCGGGGCGCACGGCAGGGCATGCTGCTCGTGCTGCTCATCGCCACGGCCTTCGCCTTCGCCGTCTACATGGGGCTGCGCAACCCCTACGTGCCCCCGTCCGGGGGACCCGCCCAGGCGCTCAGCAGCACCGTGGTCCCGCTCGCGCCGACCGCCCACGTGTCCGGCGGGCGCCCCGCCGAGCTGTACGCGAAGAGCCCCGCCGCCGACTACCGGGTCGGAGCGGCCGGCATCACCCTGCCCGCCGTGCGCCGCACGCACCACTTCACCGACGCCCAGGTCGTCGCCGCGCTGTCCATCGCCAAGGACTACCTGGTGCAGTCCTCGCTGGACCCCGACATCCTCGCCGGAGCGGCCTCCCGCCCGGTGCGCGTCCTGCTCGACCCCGACCAGCTGGCGCAGTTCGACCGCAGCATGACCTCGCCCTCCGGCGACGGCCGCCACGCGGCCACCGGCTGGCTGGTCCGCTTCGACCAGGCCGCCGTCGTGGCCGACTCCCGGGTCCGGGTGAGCGGCACGCTCGCCTTCGAGGAGGTGGCCCCCGACATGCTGGAGGTCACCACCGACCACACCTTCGTCTACGCCGTACGGCCCGCCACCGGATCCCCGGCCGCGGCGGACGGCGCCTCGCTCTTCACCGTCCGGCGCGAGCTGCGGCTGCGCTTCGACCGGGAGGACCTGACGGCCCGGCGGCTGGAGCTGGCCTCGGCCTATGTGATGGCCGGGCCGCAGGACTGCTCCGCAGACCCGGCCGGAGCCTTCCGCCCGCTCCTGGCCGGAGCCGGCCCGACCACGGTGGGCCCGGCCGCGAGCGACCCGTACGCCGGTGGCCGGCCGCGGCGCGCGGCCGGGCTGTGCGGAGTCCTGGCCTCGCCGACGACCCCGGCCGTCACCTCGCCCGCGACACCGCCCCCGCCGCCGCAGGCCGTTCCCGTCAGCCCTGCTCCGTAGCCCCGCCCTTGTCCTGCGGCGCGGTGCCGGCTCCGGCGCCCGTGAACTTGTCGCGGAGCTTGCCGCCCAGGTCGCCCGCGCCGCCCGCGATGTCGCCCACCAGCTTCAGCAGCGGGTCCTTGCTGGTGCGCACCGAGTCGGCGTAGTGCGCGGCGGACTGCCGGAAGGAGTCGGCCACCGAGGTGTCCTTGTCCTCGTCCCGCCGCGGGTAGTGGCCGTCCATGATCCGCTGGTGGTCGCGGCTCTCCGCCCACTTCTTCAGCTCGGCCGCCCGCACCGTGGTGAAGGGGTGCGTCCGGGGCAGCAGATTCAGGATCTTCAGCACGGAGTCGCGCAGATCGCCGCTCGACTCGTACTCCTCGGCCTGGGCCAGGAAGGCGTCCACGTTCATCTCGTGGAGGTGATTGCCGCCCGCGATCTTCATCAGCCCCCGCATCGAGGCCTGCACGTCCTGCCCCACCAGCAGCCCGGCCCGGTCGGCCGAGAGCTCCGACTTGCGGAACCACTCCCGCAGCGCGGTCACGATCGTCATGATCGCCACATTGCCCAGCGGGATCCACGCGATCTTCAGCGCCAGGTTGGTCAGGAACAGCAGGACCGTGCGGTAGACGGCGTGCCCCGACAGCGCGTGGCCCACCTCGTGGCCCACCACCGCACGCATCTCCTCCTCGTCGAGCAGCTCGACGAGGCCCGTGGTCACCACGATGATCGGCTCGTCCAGCCCGATGCACATGGCGTTGGGGTTCGCGTCCTGCTGCACGTACATCTGCGGGACCTTCTCCAGGTCCAGGATGTAACAGGCGTCGCGCAGCATCGCGTGCAGGTGCGGGAACTGCGTCTCGCCCACCCGCACCGACTCCGACAGGAACAGCAGCCTCAGGCTCCGCTCCGGAAGCAGCGCGCTCAGCGCCTTGAACACCGTGTCGAAGCCGCTCAGCTTGCGCAGCGCCACGAGCGCGGAGCGGTCCGCCGGATGCTCGTACGCCCGCGACGAGATGCCGGGGAACCGCCTTCGGTCCCGCGCCGGTGTCTTCTCGAACCCTGTTTCCGTCATAGCGCCCTCCCCTGGATGAACCTGCTCGTCCCTGCGTCTATCCTCTCCAACGCCTGAGTCGGCGTGAGCGTGCCCCAGGCCCCCGCATACGATGTGAGCGAAGTCTCCGCCCGCTCCCCGACTCGATAGGTATCTGCCTGATGAGCCTCTCCACCACCGCCCACAACCTGGTCGTCCTCGCCTCGGAGGGGGCCGAGCAGCACGGCGGCAACCACGACAGCCTGAACCCGTACCTGACCGGCGGCGGTGCCTTCCTGATCCTGATGCTGATGCTCTGGGTCACCACGCGCCTGAACCGCGACCGCTGAACCCGCTGAACCCGCCGAGAACGCCGCGTCCCCCGGGCCAGTAGGCTCTGCGCTCATGGGAGAGCAGGAGATGCCTACCGGTCCGGTCAAGCGCCGGCTCGGAGTGATGGGCGGGACATTCGACCCGATCCATCACGGACACCTGGTGGCCGCCAGCGAGGTGGCCGCCCTTTTCCACCTCGACGAGGTGATGTTCGTGCCGACCGGCGAGCCGTGGCAGAAGTCGCAGCGGGCCGTGTCGCCGGCCGAGGACCGCTACCTGATGACGGTCATCGCCACCGCCTCGAACCCGCAGTTCTCGGTGAGCCGCATCGACATCGACCGCGGCGGGCCGACGTACACCATCGACACCCTGCGGGACCTGAAGGCGCAGAACGACGATGCCGACCTGTTCTTCATCACCGGTGCCGACGCGCTCGCACAGATCCTGACCTGGCGTAACGCCGAAGAGCTCTTCTCGCTCTCCCACTTCATCGGAGTCACCCGGCCGGGCCACGTGCTCACCGACGACGGGCTCCCGGAGGGCGGCGTCTCCCTGGTGGAGGTGCCCGCGCTGGCGATCTCGTCCACCGACTGCCGTGCGAGGGTGGCCCAGGGGGATCCTGTCTGGTACCTGGTGCCCGACGGTGTCGTGCGATACATCGACAAGCGTGAGCTGTACCGGGGAGCCTGAGCTTCCGGAGAGAGGGGCCCCGCGGTGAACGACCGACAGGATCCGTACGACCCGTATGCCGCCCAGGAGCAGCAGCTCGTCGGTTACGACGCGTACGGGCGGCCGGTGTACGGCCAGGTGCCCGCGCAGCCCGCCCAGCCCGCCCCGCAGCAGTACGGGCAGCAGTACGAGCAGCAGCAGTACGGCTACGACTACCAGGGCTACGGCCAGCAGCAGCCGCAACAGCAGCAGTACTACCCGCAGCAGCCGGCCGCCCAGGGGCACGGGCAGCAGGAGTACACCCAGGCGCCCGCCTACGGGTACGACACGCAGCAGACCCAGCAGTGGATCCCGCAGCAGACCGCACCGGAGCCCCCGGCCCCCGCCGAGCGGCCGGCCACCCAGGTCCCCGAGCCGCGCCGGCCGGACGCCGATGAGGGCGGTGCGCGGGGCGACGAGCGCGACCGCGGGCGCGACGGCGAGCCGCAGGCGGACCGGGACTACCGCACCGAGATGTTCGCCTTCATCGACCAGCCGGACGAGGACTCCGAGGACGTCATCGACTGGCTCAAATTCACCGAGAGCCGCACCGAACGCCGCGAGGAGGCCCGCCGCCGCGGCCGCAACCGGGTGGTGGCGCTGATCGTCGTCCTCGCCCTGTTCGCCGTCGGCGGCCTCGGCTACCTCTGGTACGCGGGCAAGCTGCCCTTCCTCGACGGCCCCGGCGAGAAGAAGACCGGCGCGACCGCCGACGCCGGCGCGCAGAAGCGGGACATCATCGTCGTCCACCTGCACAACACCAAGAAGGGCGGCACCTCCTCGGCGCTGCTCGTCGACAACGTCACCACCAAGAAGGGTGCCACCGTCCTGCTGCCGAACGCCCTGGCCGTCACCGGCCAGGACGGGACGCCGACGGGGCTCGGCAAGTCCGTCGAGGAAGGCGGTCTCGGCACCCGCGAGGCCCTCGACTCCGTGCTGGGCACCCGCATCGGCGGCACCTGGCGCCTGGACACCCCCTTCCTGGAGAACCTGGTCGAGCTGGTCGGCGGCATCGAGGTCGACACCGACACCGCGGTCCCGGCCGACGACGCGGCCAAGACCCCGGCCGTGGCCCAGGGCCAGAAGCAGAGCCTGAGCGGCCCGATGGCCGTGGCGTACGCCACGTTCCGCGGGCAGGGTGAACCGGAGGCCAAGCAGCTGGAACGCGTGGGCAAGGTGCTGCAGGCGGTGCTGCGCAAGGTTCCGAGCGACCCGAAGGCGGCGGCCGTGACCGTCGACAGCATCGGCCAGATCCTCGATCCGGCCCTGAACGCGCAGACCCTCGGGGCCCTGCTGTCCCGGCTCGGCGCGCACGCCAAGGTGGGCGCGTACCGCACGGACGTCCTCGCGGTGAAGGCGGACGGCACGCTCACGGACGACGCGAACAAGTCGGTCGTCAAGGAGGTGCTGGGCGGCTCCGGCGCCGCGGCGCAGCCCGGTGCGGCCCCGCGTGTCGGCCTCAAGGACGCCACCGGCGACGAGAAGCTGCAGGTCGCGGCGAAGGCGACGCTGATGAACGGCGGCTACGCCTTCGTCGACGGCGGCAAGGCCGACAAGACGGCGGCCACCTCGCAGATCACCTACCAGGACGACGCGCAGCGGGACCGCGCGATCGAGGTCGCCAAGACGCTGGGACTGCCCGAGACGGCCGTGAAGAAGGCCGAGAACGCGGTGAACGCGGAGATCGTGGTGATCCTGGGCAAGGACTACAAGGCGTCCTGACCAGGCTCCGGAGCGGCCCCGAGGGAGGCTTTCGCCCGCGCGCGACGCTGCGCGCGGGCGGTGTCGGCGGTACATGAGACCCTTGTAAGGATCTGCCCGCCAACCCGAAAGCATGGCCAGTGACCGCCACGGACCGCTCCATCGAGCTCATCACCGCCGCCGCCCAGGCCGCGGCCGACCGGCTCGCGCACGACATCATCGCGTACGACGTCAGCGACGTGCTGTCGATCACCGACGCCTTCCTGCTCGCCTCGGCGCCCAACGACCGCCAGGTCAAGTCGATCGTCGACGAGATCGAGGAGCGCCTGCTCAAGGAGCTCGGCGCCAAGCCGGTGCGCCGCGAGGGCGACCGCGACGCCCGCTGGATCCTGCTCGACTACGTCGACATCGTCGTCCACGTCCAGCACAGCGAGGAGCGAGTCTTCTACGCGCTGGAGCGCCTGTGGAAGGACTGCCCCGAGATCGAGCTCCCCGAGGACGCCAAGCTCACCATCGGCAAGGCCGAGGAGCACGCCAAGCTGCGCGAGGCGGCGGGCGACGACGAACTGGACGGTGATCTGTTCTGAGCGCGACCACCTTGGGCAAGTCCGGCAGGAAGATCGTCCTCTGGCGGCACGGCCAGACCTCGTGGAACCTGGAGCGCCGCTTCCAGGGCTCCACGGACATCGAGCTGACCGAGGCGGGTGTGGCGCAGGCGCGCCGCTCCGCGCGGTTGCTCGCCTCGCTGAAGCCGGATGCCATCGTGGCCTCCGACCTGCAGCGCGCCTCCGCCACGGCTGCCGAGCTGGCGGCCCTCACGGGGCTGACGGTGTCGCACGACGCGGCACTGCGCGAGACGTACGCCGGCGAGTGGCAGGGCCTCACGCACGACGAGATCCTCGAGAAGTACGGCGAGCAGTATTCGGCGTGGAAGCGCGGCGAACCGGTCCGCCGCGGCGGCGGTGAGCTGGAGACCGAGGTCGCCGACCGCGCAGCGCCGGTGGTGCTGGAACACACCGGCCGCCTGCCGGAGTCCGGCACCCTCGTCGTGGTCAGCCACGGCGGCACGATCCGTACGACGATCGGGCGCCTGCTGGGCCTGGAGTCGTACTACTGGGAGGGCCTCGGCGGGCTCTCCAACTGCTGCTGGTCCGTCCTCGGTGAGGGCGCGCGCGGCTGGCGTCTGCTGGAGCACAACGCCGGCACGCTGCCGGAACCGGTGCTCGGCGACGACGACTGAGCGGCCTTCCGCCGCTCCCCGGTGGGGCTGCCACCCGGATTTCACTTTCCGGCTGGTCACAGGCTAGAGTTCTTCTTGTTCGCAGCGCAGAACACCGGAGACGGGGGGAGCGCGGCGGAGAGCGGGGCTATAGCTCAGTTGGTAGAGCGCCTGCATGGCATGCAGGAGGTCAGGAGTTCAATTCTCCTTAGCTCCACAATCAGGATCCCGTCCCCAACAGGGGGCGGGATCCTTGCTTTTGTACCCTTTGCGTTTGCTGACCTGGCCCGCACCGGCATGGCAGAATCGTGACCGCCGGAGGGGGAGACGACGGCCCGACGCGGGAGGGAGTCGCTGACGGATGGGTGCACACCGGCGCCGGTGCGACTGGTGCAACAACGGCACGCCGATCGTGCGGGACATGGACCCGGTCAACCCCGACTACCAGTACTGGTGCGAGGAATGCGCTCGGGCGCTGATCATAAAAGGCGACCCGATCGAGACGTACCGTGAGCTGGAAGGGGAGCCGATCTACGGGCGGCTGCTCGACGAGCACTGCACGCTCAAGCGGTTCTATCAGTTCGCGAGGGCGTAACAAGTTGGCTCAAATCGGACATGGTCTTGGTCGGTGGAAACCGATTTTTGGACCAGGGCCATGACCGTGTAATGTTTGGGACGTCGCCAAGGGGAACCGGCAAGGAAAACCGAAGCGGCAAGCACAACAAGGGGCTATAGCTCAGTTGGTAGAGCGCCTGCATGGCATGCAGGAGGTCAGGAGTTCAATTCTCCTTAGCTCCACAGTGAAGAAGCGGGCCACCCGGATCGGGTGGCCCGCTTCTCGTTGTGCCCCGATGTCCCCGTGCTCTCGTGCGCTGTGCGCTGTGCCGTGTGCGCCGTGCGCCGTGCGCCGTGTCGACGGGTGGAACGGCCGAGCGTCGGAAGGGGCCGCTGCGGTACCCTGACGCCATGCGTGCCGTACGCCTTCTGCTTACCGAGCCGCGCTGATCAGTACCGACCCTTCGAGATGGTCGGACCCGGCGCGGCGTCCCCTCCTGTGCGAGGGGTTTTTTCGTTTGGGCAGGCAGAGACGGCAGAGACGATCGATGGAGCTTCAGAAATCATGAGCGAGACGAACACCCCGGCCCCCGAGGCGGCCGAGGCGCACCGCTACACGGCTGCCATGGCCGCCGACATCGAGGCACGCTGGCAGGACGTCTGGGACGCGCAGGGCACGTACGAGGCCCCGAACCCGAGCGGTGACCTGGCCGGGGACCCCGCGGTGGTCGCACGGCCCAAGAAGTTCATCATGGACATGTTCCCGTACCCCTCCGGTGCGGGCCTGCACGTCGGACACCCGCTCGGGTACATCGCCACCGACGTCTTCGCCCGCCACCAGCGGATGACCGGCCACAACGTCCTGCACACCCTGGGCTTCGACGCCTTCGGCCTGCCGGCCGAGCAGTACGCCGTGCAGACCGGCACACACCCGCGCGTCTCGACCGAGGCCAACATCGAGAACATGAAGGTCCAGCTGCGCCGGCTGGGCCTGGGCCACGACAAGCGCCGGTCGTTCGCCACGATCGACCCGGACTACTACAAGTGGACCCAGTGGATCTTCCTGCAGATCTACAACTCCTGGTACGACGCCGACGCGAAGAAGGCCCGGCCGATCACCGAGCTGGTCGCCGCCTTCGAGGACGGCTCCCGTAAGGTCCCCGGCGGCCGCGCCTGGGCCGCTCTGACCGCGGCCGAGCGGGCCGACGTGCTGAACGAGTACCGGCTGGCGTACTCCTCGGACGCGCCGGTGAACTGGTGCCCCGGGCTGGGCACCGTACTGGCCAACGAGGAGGTCACCGCCGACGGCCGGTCCGAGCGCGGCAACTTCCCCGTCTTCAAGTCCCGGCTGAGCCAGTGGAACATGCGGATCACCGCTTACGCCGACCGGCTCATCGACGACCTGGACGCGCTGGACTGGCCCGAGGCCATCAAGCTGCAGCAGCGGAACTGGATCGGCCGCAGCGAGGGCGCCCGCGTCGACTTCGCGCTGGGCGACGAGGCCATCACCGTCTTCACCACCCGTCCGGACACCCTGTTCGGCGCCACCTACATGGTGCTGGCGCCGGAGCACCCGCTGGTGGAGAAGTTCATCCCGGCCGCCTGGCCCGAGGGCACCCACGAGGTGTGGACCGGCGGGCACGCCACGCCGGCCGAGGCCGTCGGCGCCTACCGCAAGCAGGCCGCCTCGAAGTCGGACGTCGAGCGGCAGGCCGAGGCCAAGGACAAGACCGGTGTCTTCACCGGTGAGTACGCGATCAACCCGGTCAGCGGTGACAAGGTCCCGGTCTTCATCGCCGACTACGTGCTGATGGGCTACGGCACCGGCGCGATCATGGCCGTCCCGGCGCACGACAGCCGCGACTTCGAGTTCGCACGCGCCTTCGAGCTGCCGATGCGCTGCGTCGTCGAGCCCTCGGACGGGCGCGGCACCGACCCGGCCGAGTGGGACGACGCCTTCGTCTCCTACGACGCGAAGCTGGTCAACTCGACGGGCGAGGGCATCGCCCTGGACGGCCTGGGCGTCGTCGAGGCGAAGGCCACGATCACCGACTGGCTGGCCGAGCGCGGCATCGGCGAGGGGACGGTCAACTTCCGGCTGCGCGACTGGCTGTTCAGCCGTCAGCGCTACTGGGGCGAGCCCTTCCCGATCGTCTACGACGAGGACGGCGTCGCGCACCCGCTGCCCGAGTCGATGCTGCCCCTGGAGCTGCCGGAGGTCGAGGACTACTCCCCGCGCACCTTCGAGCCGGACGACGCCACCTCCAAGCCGGAGACCCCGCTGTCGCGCAACGGCGAGTGGGTCGACGTGGAGCTGGACCTGGGCGACGGCCGGGGCGTGCGCTCCTTCCGCCGCGAGACCAACACCATGCCCAACTGGGCCGGTTCCTGCTGGTACGAGCTGCGCTACCTGGACCCGAACAACGCCTCGGCCCTGGTGGACCCGGAGATCGAGCAGTACTGGATGGGCCCGCGCGAGGGCGCACCGCACGGTGGTGTCGACCTGTACGTGGGCGGCGCCGAGCACGCGGTGCTGCACCTGCTGTACGCCCGCTTCTGGTCGAAGGTGCTGTTCGACCTGGGTCACGTCTCCTCGGCGGAGCCGTTCCACAAGCTCTTCAACCAGGGCATGATCCAGGCGTACGCGTACACCGACGCGCGCGGTGTCTACGTGCCCGCGGCCGAGGTCGAGGAGCGCGACGGCGGCTACTTCTACCAGGACCAGCCGGTCAAGCGTGAGCACGGCAAGATGGGCAAGTCCCTGAAGAACGCCGTCACGCCCGACGAGATCTGCGAGGAGTACGGCGCGGACACGCTGCGCCTGTACGAGATGGCGATGGGTCCGCTGGACGTCTCCCGTCCGTGGGACACCCGGGCCGTGGTGGGCCAGTACCGGCTGCTGCAGCGCCTGTGGCGCAACATCGTGGACGAGGAGACGGGCGCGGTGACCGTCGTCGACGCCGAGCCCGCCGAGGACACCCTGCGCGCGCTGCACAAGGCGATCGACGGGGCCGGCTCGGACCTGACCGGGCTGCGCTTCAACACCGCCATCGCGAAGATCACCGAGCTGAACAACGCGCTGACGAAGGCCGGCCGCCCGCTGGAGCGCTCGGTCGCCGAGGCCTTGGTGCTGCTGGTCGCCCCGCTGGCCCCGCACATCGCGGAGGAGCTGTGGCACCGCCTGGGTCACAGCGAGTCGGTGGTCCACCAGGACTTCCCGGTCGCGGACCCGGCGTACGTCGTGGACGAGAGCGTGACGTGCGTGGTGCAGGTCAAGGGCAAGGTCAAGGCGCGGCTGGAGGTGCCGCCGACGATCTCCGAGGCGGAGCTGGAGCAGCTGGCCGTGACCGATGAGGGTGTCGTGGCGGCGCTGGGCGGCGCGGAGATCCGCAAGGTGATCGTGCGCGCGCCGAAGCTGGTGAACATCGTCATCTGAGGGCGCACCCCCGCATAGGGGGGATCCCGTACGGGCAGGTTGGGGGTTCGATTGGAACCCCTGGCCTGCCCGTGGCGTTTACCGTGGAGGGGACGGAAAAGAGCCGTCGGTTACTGGGGAAGGGACGCTCATGGATGCCGCGTTGATCATCTTCGCGCTGATGGTGCTTTTCACCTTCCTGGGGGTGGGTGTGTACGCGACCGTCAAGGTGGTGCAGGCGACCAAGCGCGGTGTGGACCGGACCATCACGCAGGCGCGGCGGACCGTGGAGGACACCACGCTGCGCGCCAAGAGCTTCGGTCAGGTCGGGGTCACGGGGGCGCTGGCGCAGCTGCGGCTCGACCTGCGGACCTCGATGCGCGCCACGGAGCAGGCGCTGCAGGACGGCGTCCGGGTGGACGCCTCGCTGCACGAGTCGATCGCGCTGTTCGAGCGGCTGAGCGCGCACGGGCGTGAGCTCGACGATGAGCTGAAGCGGCTGGAGCAGGACCCGGACCGCGGGCGGATCGCGGAGCGCCTGCCGGACCTGCGGGAGCGGACGGCCAAGATCAAGCAGGCCGCGGACTCGCTGCGGTGGGCCGCGCGGGACCGGGCCCAGCGCTTCGCGCAGGACGACCTGTCCACGCTGTCGGCCCAGATCGAGGTCGAGTCCGACGCGCTGCGGGACTGGCAGCGGGAGCCGGTGGACGACCTCGCGGCGGCGGCCGCGGCGTGGGACGCGTCGCAGGCGACCGGGGCCGCGGCGGGTCCGGCGCAGACTCCGGGGAACGCCCCGGCGAACGCTCCGGGGCAGCCTGCTGCGGCGGCGAGCCCGGCGTGGGGCGCGGATCAGCCGCAGGCCCTGAACCCGGCCGCTCCGGCGCCGCAGTACCCCTGGCAGAAGACGCGTCGACCGGAAAGCACCACCTGAGGCGGCGCGCGCGGGGACTCGTACGGGCTCGCACCGGGCTCGTACCGTAGGCTCTCGCCGCCCCAGGGACCCCCGGCCGACGGTCGCGTCGTGGGGCCAGGCTGCCGTCATGCCCCCACTGGCGGTAACCTCCGGCTCATGTCCCGCCATGTCGCCATCGTCACCGATTCCACGGCCTACCTGCCCCGACCGGCCATGGCGCGGCACGGAATCACCGCCGTCCCGCTCACCGTGGTGCTCGGTGGTGAGGCACTCGAGGAAGGCACCGAGATCTCGGCGCGCAGCCTGGCCCTGGCCTTGCAGAAGCGCCGGTCGGTGACCACTTCGCGCCCCAGCCCGGAGGAGTTCGTCCGGGCCTACCGGGCGGCCGCGGACGCCGGGGCGACCGGCATCGTCAGCCTGCACCTGTCCGCCGAGCTGTCCGGCACCTACGACGCTGCCGTGCTCGCCGCGAAGACCGCACCCGTACCGGTGCGCGTCGTGGACACCGGCATGATCGCGATGGCCCTGGGCTTCTGCGCGCTCGCCGCCGCCGAGGTGTCCGAGGCGGGCGGGTCCGTGGACGAGGCCGTGGCGGCCGCCGAGAAGCGCGCGGCGGACATGGCCGCGTACTTCTACGTCGACACCCTCGACTACCTCCGCCGCGGCGGCCGGATCGGGGCCGCGCAGGCCCTCCTCGGCTCCGCCCTGGCGGTGAAGCCCCTGCTGACGCTGGACGGCGGGCGGATCGAGATGCTGGAAAAGGTCCGTACGTCGTCCAAGGCCATCGCCCGCCTGGAAGAGCTGGCCGTCGAGCGCGCCGGGTCCGCCGCCGTCGACGTGGCGGTGCACCACCTGGCGGCTCCGGAGCGGGCGGAGAAGCTCGCCGAGCGGCTCCGCGAGCGCATCCCAGGGCTGGTCGAGCTGCACGTCAGCGAGGTCGGTGCGGTGATCGGGGCGCACACCGGCCCGGGGCTGCTGGCGGCGGTCGTCTCGCCCCGCTGATCACCGGAACGGGTGGCGCAGTTATCCACAACGGGACTTTTTTCCACCGGAATTGAGTGATCCGAACCGGGGGCGGGATCGGCCTCTACGGTCGTGGCATGACTCTTCGAACGCGTGCTTCGTATCCGTCGGGCGCCACCAGCGGCCCGGGCCGCCCCCGTCTCTCCGACGGCCGACTCTCCGAGAACCGGCTTTCCGACAGCCGTCTCCGGCATCGTCGTACGGCGCGTCGTGGCCGGCGGGTTCCTCATCCGGAGCCGGGCGCGGTGCGCCGACGGGCCGAGGCCTTGCTGGGCGGCAGCAGCCCGCCGCATGCCCCGGCCCCGCCTCCCCGGGCGCTCCAGGCGCCGCCCGCGGCCCCGGACGGGGCGGATGTCCGGGCACCGTCCGACGGGGCGTCCGGGCTGCCCTCAGGGGCTGCGGGGAGGCTGGCCGTGCGGGAGCGGCTGCCGCTGTGGCTGCAGGACCGCTGCGAGGTGCGGCCTCGTGCGGTGGCTGCCGTCGGGGTGGTGCTGCTCGCCGCCGTCGGGTTCGCCGGGCAGCAGTACTGGTCGGCCCGGCCGCGGGCGGTGACCGCGCCCGCGGTGGTCGCCCCGGGGGCCGTTCCGGCGGCGGCCACGGCACCGGCGGGGGCTCCGGCCTCGGGAGCGGGGGCCGGTGGGGCCGGTGGGGTCAGTGGGGCTGGTGGGGTCGCGCGGATCGTCGTCGACGTCAGCGGCAAGGTCCGGGATCCCGGGGTGCGGCGGCTGCCCGCCGGTTCGCGGGTGGAGGACGCGCTGGCCGCCGCCGGGGGAGTGCGTCCCGGCACCGACACGACCGGGCTGAACCGGGCCCGCGTGCTGGTGGACGGCGAGCAGGTGGTCGTCGGGGCCCCGGCGCAGCCGCCACCGGCCGCCGGGCCGGGCGGCGGTGTCGGCTCCGGTCCTGGTCCTGGCCCGCTGAGTCTGGGTTCGGCCACGGTCGCCCAGCTCGACGGCCTGCCGGGGGTCGGGCCGGTACTGGCGCAGCACATCGTCGACTTCCGTACCGCCCGCGGCGGCTTCCGCTCGGTGGATGAGCTCCGCCAGGTCGACGGCATCGGTGAGCGGCGCTTCGCCGACCTGCGCACGCTGGTGCGGCCGTGAACCGCCCGGAGGGTCCGGGCCCGCCGGACCTCCGCCTCGCGGTGCCCGCCGTGGCCGCCTGGGCGGCGGCCGCCCTCGCCCTGGACATGCCCGTCCACCGGACCGCCCTCGGGGTGGCCCTGGGGATGGTCTGCGCGGCCCTGCTGATGCTGGGCGCGTGCCTGCGTCCGGGGCCGCTGTGGCGGCTCGCCCCAGCCGCGGCGGCGGTCCTGCTGTGCGCGTCGGCCGGGGCCGGGGTGGCAGGGCTCCAGCGGGCCGAGGCGCGGGCCGGGCCGGTGGCCGGACTGGCACAGGAGCACGCCCGGGTCCTCGCGGAGCTCACCGTCGGCTCCGACCCGAGGGCCGCCCGGAGCGCGAGCGGGCCGCCGGTGGTGGCGCTGGACGCGGTGGTGACCCGGGTGACCGGGCCCGACGGGTCGAGCACCCGGGTCGAGACCCCGGTGCGGGTGCTGGCCGGGCATCCGGGATGGGCCCGGCTGCAGCCTTCCACCCGGGTGGCGGTGGTCGCCCGGCTGGCCCCGGCGCGGGGCGGGGAGCGGGCCGTGGCGCTGCTCCGCCCGGCCGGAGACACGCCGCCCGGGGTGACCGGCGGCCCGGACACCGTCCAGCGGTTCGCGGGGCGGCTGCGAGCCGGGCTGCGCGAGGCCACCGAGGGACTCGCACCGGATGCCAGGGCCCTGCTGCCGGGGCTGGTCGTCGGGGACACGTCCAGGGTTCCGCCCGATCTGCACGAGGCCTTCCGGGCCACCGACCTGCTGCACCTGCTGGCCGTCTCCGGGTCGAACCTGACCGTGGTGCTGTTCCTGCTCATCGGGCCCCCGGCCCGCGCACAGCAGGCCGAACGGCGCGGGCTGGCTCCCCGGCTCGGCCTCTCGCTGCGGGTGACCGCCCTGTGCGGGGCGGCCCTGACGCTGGCCTTCGTGGTGGTGTGCCGGCCGGAGCCGAGCGTGCTGCGGGCCGCTGCCTGCGGGGCGGTCACCCTGCTGGCCATCGCCACCGGGCGGCGCAGGTCGTTGATCCCGGCCCTGGGCGCCGCCGTGCTGCTGCTGGTGCTCCACGACCCGTGGCTGGCCCGCAGCCACGGCTTCCTGCTCTCCGTACTGGCCACCGGGGCGCTGCTCACCCTCGCTCCCCGGTGGAGCGACGCCCTGCGGCGCCGTGGGGCGGGACCGCGGTTCGCCGAGGCGCTGGGCGCCGCAGCGGCCGCGCAGGCGGTGTGCGCGCCCGTGGTGGCCGTGCTCGCCGCCCGGGTCAGCCTGGTGGCGGTGCCGTGCAACCTGCTGGCCGAGCTGGCGGCCGGTCCCGCGACGGTCCTCGGCTTCGCCGCGCTCGCGGTGGCCCCGGTGTGGATGCCCGCCGCGGAGCTGCTCGCCCGGTGCGCGGGGGTGCCGGCGGGGTGGATCGCGGGCGTGGCCCGGGCCGGGGCCCGGTTCCCGGGCGCGGAGCTGCCGTGGCCGGGCGGGCTCACCGGGGGCGTTCTGCTGGCCGCCGCCACCCTGGCCGTCGTCGTGGTCGCCGGTGCCCGGTTCCGCGGGCGCGGGTGGCTCTGCTCCGCCCTGGCGGCGCTGCTGCTCCTGGCCGTACTGCGGCCGCCGCAGCTCACCCGTACGCTCTCCGGCTGGCCGCCGCCCGACTGGAGTTACGTCCAGTGCGCCGTGGGGCAGGGGGACGCCGCCGTGCTCTCCGTCGGCCCGGGGGAGGCCCTGGTGGTGGACGCCGGCCCGGAGCCCGGACCGGTGGACGACTGTCTGCGCGCCCTGGGCGTGCACCGCGTGCCGCTGCTCCTGCTGACGCATTTTCACGCCGACCATGTGGGAGGCCTGTCGGGGGTGCTGCGGGGCCGGTCCGTGGCTGTGATCCAGGCCACCGCGCTCGAAGATCCGCCGGGGCAGGCCGAGTTCGTCCGGCGGACCGCAGCGGCCGCCGGTGTGCCGATCGTGAAGGCGGTGCAGGGGGAGCGGCGCCGGGCCGGGGCGTTCGAGTGGCAGGTGCTCTGGCCGCCGCCGGCCGGACCGCCGCCCGAGGGACCCAACGACGCGAGCGTCGCCCTGCTGGTGCGCGGCGCGGGGCTGACCCTGCTCCTGCTCGGCGACCTCGAACCTCCCGCGCAGCAGGCCCTCTTGAGGGCCCATCCGGACCTCGGCCCGGTGGACGTCCTCAAGGTCGCCCATCACGGTTCCGCGCACCAGGACCCGGAGCTGTACGCCCGGATCCGGCCACGGCTCGCGCTCGTTCCCGTCGGCGTGGGCAACCGCTACGGACACCCCGCGCCGAGTACGCTCGCCCGGCTGCGGGAGCTGGGGGCGACCGTGCTGCGTACCGACACCGACGGCTCGATCGCCGTCACCGGAAGCGGAGTTCGGCTACGGTCGTTTCCGGCCAACCGGCGGCGGAATCGGCGCGGTCATACCGGGCGCGACCACTCTGTTTGCCCACAACCCGACAGCATGATCGAATGCGTCTTCGCCAGAACGGTCCAAGTCCACACAGCACGGGGGTGCATCAGCCATGTTCGGTCGCCGACGGGGGATGGAGACGGCCGGAAGTTCCAGCCCGTCCACATCCGCGACACTGACGCTCCCGCCGACGGCGCGTCTGCTCAGCTGCCGGGTTCTCGACACGGTCCACCGACCGGTCCGGCAGGCCACGTTCGAGGTGACCGACCCGATCGGCCGCCGCATCGTCAGCGGAGAGACCGACCCGTACGGCGGCTTCGCCGTGGCCGTGCCGGAGGGGGAGTACCGGCTCTCCGTGTCCGCGGAGGGGTACGCGCCCTTCCACGGGGTGACGATCGTGGGGGACCCGGGGCAGCCCGGCACCGCGGAGATCATCCTGGACACGGTGGAGCCGCCGCTGCTGCCGCAGCCCGGCCACTGGGAGCTCGACCCGACGCACTCGTCCATCGGCTTCACGGCCCGCCACATCGGCCTGGCCCGGATCCGCGGCCGGTTCACCACGTTCGCCGGGGCGGTACGGATAGCCGAGCGCATGGAGGACTCCACCATGCACGTGATCATCGATGCGGCGAGCATCGACACCGGGGTGCGGCTGCGCGACGACCACCTGAGGTCGGGGGACTTCCTGGACGCGGTCCGGCACCCCACGGTGGAGTTCTACAGCGAGCGGTTCATCCACCGCAGCGGCAGCAGCTGGGCCGTCGCCGGGGCGCTGACCCTCCACGGGGTCAGCCGGTCCGTGACCCTGGACACCCAGTACCTGGGCCTGGGCACGGGCATGGAGGGCGAGCTCCGGGCGGCCTGCCGGGCCACCACCGAGCTGCACCGCGAGGACTTCACCCTGAACTGGCAGTCGATGCTGGCGCACGGGATCGCGGCCATCGGTTCGAACGTGGAAGTGACGCTGGACGTGCAGGCCGTGCGCAAGGCCTGACGGGCAGGCCCCTACGGGGCTTCCAGCCAGCCCTCGTACTCGGCGGCGAGGTCGTCCAGCGAGGCGGTGTCGAGCCGTTCCTGCGGATCCTCGACGACCACCAGCCACTGGGCGTCCTCGGCGTCGTCCTCGCCGGCCAGCGCGTCGCGGACCAACTGCGGCTCCTCCGGGAGGCCGAAGCGGTCGGCAGCCTCCTGGGCCACCTCCTCGGCGGCGTCGCGGTCGGGCAGGACGAGTACATGTCGCACATTCACGCGACCATTCTCGGGCACGCGGGGCGGGGGGCTGTCAGTGCGGCGTGGGATGCTGGAGCCGATGGCCACC
The DNA here is from genome assembly GCF_042894025.1 of Streptomyces sp. NPDC001549. Lineage (NCBI taxonomy): Bacteria > Bacillati > Actinomycetota > Actinomycetes > Kitasatosporales > Streptomycetaceae > Streptomyces > Streptomyces sp. NPDC001549. The sequence goes on along the minus strand of NZ_JBIAVJ010000002.1, from coordinate 78,022 downwards.
AGGAAGAACTCCACCGACGATCCGCTTGCCCCGCTCACCCTCGCAGTGGGGCAGGAGGAGCTGCTGCTCGACCGTGCCGTGCGCGAAGTGGTGACGGCAGCCCGCGCCGCCGACGCCGACACGGACGTCCGCGACCTCGCCTCCGAGCAGCTCCAGCCCGGCACGCTCGCCGAGCTGACGAGCCCCTCGCTCTTCTCCGAGCGCAAGGTGCTGGTCGTGCGCAACGCGCAGGACCTGTCCGCGGACTCGGTCAAGGAGGTCAAGGCCTACCTCGCCGCGCCCTACGAGGAGATCATCCTGGTCCTCCTCCACGCGGGCGGGGTCAAGGGCAAGGGCCTGCTGGACGCCGCGCGCAAGGCGGGCGCGCGGGAGATCGCCTGCCCGAAGATGACGAAGGCCGCGGACCGGCTGTCCTTCGTGCGGGGCGAATTCCGCACGCTCGGCCGGTCGGCGACCCCGGAGGCCTGCCAGAGCCTGGTGGACGCGATCGGCAGCGACCTGCGGGAGCTGGCGAGCGCCGCCGCGCAGCTGTGTGCCGATGTCGAGGGCACCATCGACGAGGCCGTCGTCGCCCGCTACTACACCGGCCGGGCCGAGGCATCCAGCTTCACGGTCGCCGACCGGGCGGTCGAGGGGCGTGCGGCCGAGGCCCTGGAGGCCCTGCGCTGGTCCCTGTCCACCGGGGTGGCGCCGGTCCTGATCACCAGTGCCCTGGCCCAGGCGGTCCGCGCGATCGGCAAGCTCGCCTCCGCCCCGCGCGGAGCCCGCCCCGGCGACCTCGCCCGGGACCTGGGCATGCCCCCGTGGAAGATCGACCGGGTCCGCCAGCAGATGCGCGGCTGGTCGGCGGACGGGGTATCGGACGCCCTGCGCGCCGTGGCCGCCGCCGATGCCGGGGTCAAGGGCGGCGGCGACGATCCCGAGTACGCCCTGGAGAAGGCCGTCGTCGCGGTGGCGCGCGCGGCCCGTCCCCAGCGCCGGTAGGGGCTGCCCGGGCCGACGCACCGGTCCGCCGGGTGGCCCGCGGGCGGCACCCGTAACCGGCCGCTGTGTGGCTGTATCCGCTGCGCGGAGCCTCCTGGGCTCCGCCCGGACCCGCGCCTCGAACGCCGGCGGGGCTGCATCTCAGCCCCGCCGGCGCAGCACGAAGGCCCCGGCCACCGCCCTGGGGAAGGGTGGAGGCCGGGGCCTTCGGTTACTTCTGGTTGCGCCGCACCCGCGTGGCGAACGCTTCGTGTGCGGAGCGGGGTGCCGGTCAGGAGCGGGAGAGAGGGCCCACTGGGTCCCTTCCGGCGATCACATCAGGGAGCTCAGCCCTGCAGGGAGGCAACCTTGGTGGCCAGCGCCGACTTCTTGTTGGCGGCGGCGTTCTTGTGGATGACACCCTTCGAGACAGCCTTGTCGAGCGCACGCGCGGCAGCGCGAGAAGCCACGGTGGCCTTCTCGACGTCACCGGCGACGACGGCCTCGCGGGCCTTGCGGATCGCGGTCTTGAGCGAGGACTTGACGGCCTTGTTGCGCAGGCGCGCCTTCTCGTTCGTCTTGTTCCGCTTGATCTGGGACTTGATGTTCGCCACGAAAGAGCCTTTTCAGGTTCAGAGTTTGATCTTCGGATTGTGTCCCGACAGCTGAGAGGGCATACGAGACACAGCTGCCCAGGCTACCAGGCACGCTACGGGCGGCCCAAACCGAGCGCACTGCCCCGTCCATGGGACCATGGGAGTCTGCGTATAGATCCGACATCGCGCCGCCGACAGCGACGGGAGCCGGACTTTCGCTCCGACCGACGCTCCGCAAACGCTTCCGACTGCGACCGAGAATCAGGACACTGCGTGCCCGCGATCCCCAGCCACGTGCCCGAGCCGAGCCGTACCGACCCGGCGCTGATCCGCAACTTCTGCATCATCGCGCACATCGACCACGGCAAGTCGACCCTTGCCGACCGGATGCTCCAGCTCACCGGTGTGGTCGACCAGCGGCAGATGCGCGCCCAGTACCTCGACCGCATGGACATCGAGCGTGAGCGCGGCATCACGATCAAGTCCCAGGCGGTCCGGCTGCCCTGGGCCCCCACCACGGGCGAGGGTCTGGGCACCACCCACATCCTCAACATGATCGACACCCCCGGGCACGTCGACTTCACCTACGAGGTCTCGCGCTCCCTCGCCGCGTGCGAGGGAACCGTCCTCCTCGTGGACGCGGCCCAGGGCATCGAGGCCCAGACCCTCGCCAACCTGTACCTGGCGATGGAGAAGGACCTCGCGATCGTCCCGGTCCTGAACAAGATCGACCTGCCGGCCGCCCAGCCGGAGAAGTTCGCCGAGGAGCTCGCGAACCTGGTCGGCTGCCAGCCGGAGGACGTGCTGCGCGTCTCGGCGAAGACCGGTCTCGGGGTGGACGCGCTGCTCGACAAGATCGTCGCCACGGTCCCGGCCCCGATCGGCCCCAAGGACGCCCCGGCCCGCGCGATGATCTTCGACTCGGTCTACGACTCGTACCGCGGTGTCGTGACCTACGTCCGAGTCGTCGACGGGCAGCTGAACAAGCGCGAGCGCATCCGGATGATGTCCACCGGCGCCACCCACGAGCTGCTGGAGATCGGTGTCTCCTCCCCGGAGATGACCCCGTCCGACGGCATCGGCGTCGGCGAGGTGGGCTACATCATCACCGGCGTGAAGGACGTCCGTCAGTCCAAGGTCGGTGACACCATCACCAGCCTGCACAACGGCGCCACCGAGGCCCTCGGCGGCTACAAGGACCCGCGGCCGATGGTCTTCTCGGGCCTCTACCCGCTCGACGGCTCGGACTACCCGGACCTGCGCGAGGCCCTGGACAAGCTGCAGCTCAACGACGCCGCGCTCGTCTACGAGCCGGAGACCTCGGCGGCGCTCGGCTTCGGCTTCCGCGTCGGTTTCCTCGGCCTGCTCCACCTGGACGTGGTCCGTGAGCGCCTGGAGCGCGAGTTCGGCCTCGACCTGATCGCCACCGCGCCCAACGTGGTCTACCGGGTGGTCCTGGAGGACGGCAAGGAAGTCACCGTCACCAACCCGAGCGAGTTCCCCGAGGGCAAGATCTCGGACGTGTTCGAGCCGGTCGTCCGGGCCACCGTGCTCGCGCCCACCGAGTTCATCGGCGCGATCATGGAGCTGTGCCAGCAGCGCCGCGGCACCCTCCTCGGCATGGACTACCTCTCCGAGGACCGGGTCGAGATCCGCTACACCCTCCCGCTCGCGGAGATCGTCTTCGACTTCTTCGACCAGCTGAAGTCCAAGACGCGCGGTTACGCCTCCCTGGACTACGAACCCACGGGCGAGCAGTCCGGCAGCCTGGTCAAGGTCGACATCCTGCTGCACGGCGACAAGGTCGACGCCTTCTCCGCCGTCACGCACAAGGACGCCGCCTACGCCTACGGCGTGCGCCTCGTCGCCAAGCTGCGCGAGCTCATCCCGCGGCAGGCCTTCGAGGTGCCGATCCAGGCCGCGATCGGCTCCCGCGTCATCGCCCGCGAGACCATCCGCGCCATCCGCAAGGACGTCCTCGCCAAGTGCTACGGCGGTGACATCTCCCGTAAGCGGAAGCTGCTGGAGAAGCAGAAGGAAGGCAAGAAGCGGATGAAGATGGTCGGCTCCGTGGAGGTCCCGCAGGAGGCCTTCATCGCCGTCCTCTCCAGTGACGAGTCCGGCGGCAAGAAGAAGTAGCAGCCCCGCCGTCACCCGACGCAGGCAGGCCCCCGCACTCAGGTGCGGGGGCCTGTTTCGTTATGAAGCGGCCGCTCGCGGGCTCTTACGCACGCGCCGGTCGCGCTCTAGTCTGATCACTGCTCGATGGTTACTCACCAGTTTAAAAAGTCAACGGCTGCATACCCGCCAGTCCCCAGCGCCCCCAGCGCCCCACGCCCACGCACTACCGCGTGGATCGGTCCGGAGGATGTCGTGAGCGACACACAGACCTATCTCGAGAACCGCCCGCCCACCGTGGCGGTGCTCTTCCTTGAGCGCGTCGCAGCGACGCCCGACGACGAGGCCTACCGGTACCCGGTGCCGGCGGCCGGCGGACAGGGCGGCCCAGACGACTGGAAATCACTCAGCTGGGGCCAGGCGGCCGAGCGGGTGTTCGCCATCGCCGCCGGGCTGATCGCTCTCGGCGTCCGGACGGAGGAGCGCGTCGCGCTCGCCTCCAACACCCGGGTCGAGTGGATCCTCTCCGACCTCGGCGTGATGTGCGCCGGCGGTGCGGTCACCACCATCTACCCCAGCACCAATGCGGACGAGTCGGCGTTCATCCTCTCGGACTCCGAGAGCCGGGTGCTCATCGCCGAGGACGGGAAGCAGCTGGCGAAGGCGCGCGAGCGCCGCGCCGACCTGCCGAACCTCGCCCACGTCGTGGTCCTGGACGCCGATGACGCGGTCGCCGCCGAAGGAGACCCCGAGGGCTGGGTGCTCTCGCTCGCCGAGCTGGAGGCGCGCGGCAAGGAGTACCTCGCCAAGCACCCCGAGGCGGTCAAGGAGCGGGTGGGGGCCATCACCGCCGACCAGCTCGCCACCCTCATCTACACCTCCGGTACCACCGGCCGCCCCAAGGGCGTCCGGCTGCTGCACGACAACTGGTCGTACCTGGCCAAGGCCATGGTCGCCACCGGGCTGATCGGCAAGGAGGACGTCCAGTACCTCTGGCTGCCGCTGGCCCACGTCTTCGGCAAGGTGCTGACCTCCGGGCAGATCGAGGCCGGGCACGTGACCGCCGTCGACGGCCGGATCGACAAGATCATCGAGAACCTGCCGATCGTCCAGCCGACGTACATGGCCGCCGTTCCGCGCATCTTCGAGAAGGTCTACAACGGCGTGGCGGCCAAGGCCCGCGCCGCCGGCGGAGCCAAGTACAAGATCTTCAAGTGGTCGGCCGGCGTCGCCCGCGAGTACGCGAAGGTCACGCAGGACAACTTCCGCCGCACCGGCCAGGCGACCGCCCCCTTCGGCCTCACCACCAAGCACAAGATCGCCGACGCGCTCGTCTACTCCAAGCTCCGCGAGGCCTTCGGCGGGAAGCTGCGCGCCGCCGTCTCCGGCGCCTCCGCCCTCGCCCCCGAGATCGGCTTCTTCTTCTCCGGCGCGGGCGTCCACATCCTGGAGGGCTACGGCCTGACCGAATCCAGCGCGGCCTCCTTCGTCAACCCGGGCGAGGCCTACCGCACCGGCACGGTCGGCAAGCCGCTCCCCGGTACCGAGGTCCGCATCGCCGACGACGGCGAGGTCCTGCTGCGCGGCCCCGGCATCATGCAGGGCTACCACCGGCAGCCGGACAAGACCGCCGAGGTCCTGGAGTCCGACGGCTGGCTGCACACGGGCGACATCGGCGAGCTGTCGGCCGACGGCTACCTGCGCATCACCGACCGCAAGAAGGACCTGATCAAGACCTCGGGCGGCAAGTACGTCGCCCCGGCGGAGATCGAGGGCCAGTTCAAGGCGATCTGCCCGTACGTGTCGACGATCGTCGTGCACGGCGCCGACCGCAACTTCTGCTCGGCGCTGATCGCCCTCGACGAGCCCTCGATCCTGACCTGGGCGGCCGAGAACGGGCTGGAGGGCAAGACGTACGGACAGGTCCTGGCGGCGCCGGAGACCAACCGCCTGATCGAGACGTACGTACAGACCCTGAACGAGGGCCTGCAGCGCTGGCAGACGGTCAAGAAGTTTCGGCTGCTGCCGCGCGACCTCGACGTCGAGCACGGCGACCTCACGCCCAGCCTGAAGCTGAAGCGGCCGGTGGTCGAGCGTGAGTTCAAGCACCTGATCGAGGAGATGTACGAGGGGTCCCGCGAGGCGTAGCGCCTGCCGCGGGCTGGGCGGGGCGGGGCGGTGGACCGCCCCGCCGGGCCCCGTTCCCCGGGGCTCCGCCCCGGACCCCGCGCCTCGGACGCCGGCGGGGCCGGATGTGACGGCGGCGGGGCCTTTCCGGTGCGGGATGATGGGGGTATGCCTTCCGCACTCCCCGACGGTGAACCCATGCCCGAAGACGGCGCGCTGCCGTCACATGCCCTGGCGGGCGCGGGAGAGCGGCCGCTCGGGTTCTACCTGCACGTCCCGTACTGCGCCACGCGCTGCGGGTACTGCGACTTCAACACCTACACGGCCACCGAGCTGCGGGGCACCGGCGGTGTGCTCGCCTCCCGGGAGAACTACGCCGACACCCTGATCGACGAGGTCAGGCTGGCGCGGAAGGTGCTCGGCGACGACCCGCGCGAGGTCCGGACCGTCTTCGTCGGCGGCGGCACGCCCACGCTGCTGCCCGCCGCCGACCTCGTCCGCATGCTCGCGGCGATCCGGGACGAATTCGGCCTGGCCGAGGACGCCGAGATCACCACGGAGGCCAATCCGGAGTCGGTGGACCCGCGGTACCTGGCCGAGCTGCGCGCCGGGGGCTTCAACCGGGTCTCCTTCGGCATGCAGAGCGCCAAGCAGCACGTCCTGAAGGTGCTCGACCGCACCCACACGCCGGGGCGCCCCGAGGCGTGCGTCGCGGAGGCGCGGGCGGCGGGCTTCGAGCACGTCAACCTCGACCTGATCTACGGCACGCCCGGGGAGTCGGACGAGGACTGGCGGGCGACCCTCTCGGCGGCGCTGGGCGCCGGGCCGGACCACATCAGCGCCTACGCGCTGATCGTCGAGGAGGGCACGCAGCTGGCGCGGCGGATCCGCCGCGGCGAGGTCCCGATGACGGACGACGACGTCCACGCCGACCGGTACCTGATCGCGGACTCGGTCATGGCAGAGGCCGGGTACTCCTGGTACGAGGTTTCGAACTGGGCCACCTCGGAGGCCGGGCGCTGCCTGCACAACGAGCTGTACTGGCGCGGCGCCGACTGGTGGGGCGCGGGCCCGGGTGCGCACTCGCACGTGGGCGGGGTGCGGTGGTGGAACGTGAAGCACCCGGGCGCGTACGCCGCGGCGCTGGCGGAGGGCCGCTCCCCGGGCGCGGGACGGGAACTCCTGTCGGAGGAGGACCGGCGGGTGGAGCGGATCCTGCTGGAGCTCCGGCTGGTGGACGGGGTCCCGCTGACCCTGCTGGCCCCGGCCGGGCTGGGGGCGTCCCGCAAGGCCCTGGCGGACGGGCTGCTGGCGCCTGGCCCGTACGAGGCGGGGCGGGCCGTCCTGACCCTGCGGGGGCGGCTGCTCGCCGATGCGGTGGTCCGGGACCTGGTGGACTAGCCCGGCGGCGGGGTTGCCGGGGGCGCCGCCCCCGGACCCCCGCGCCTCAAACGCCGGCGGGGCTGGGAGGGTGCCCTCAAACGCCGGCGGGGTTGGGAGGGTGCGCCTCAAGCGCCGGCGGGGCTGGGGGTGCCGGCGGGGCTGAAAGGGGCTCCGGCGGGGCTGGGAGGGAGCCGGCGGGGCCGGTCAGGCCGTGACGTGGTCGATGAGGTGTTCCACCGAGCCCAGGAGGGTCGGTTCCAGGTCGCGGTACGACGTCACCCGGGACAGGATGTGCTGCCAGGCGGCGCCCGTGTTCTCCGGCCAGCCCAGGGCCCGGCAGATGCCCGTCTTCCAGTCCTGGCCGGGCGGGATCACCGGCCACGCGGGGATGCCCAGCGCGGACGGCTTCACCGCCTGCCAGACGTCCACGTACGGGTGGCCCACGATCAGGACGTCCGGCGAGGTCACCGACGCCGCGATACGGGACTCCTTCGAACCCGGGACGAGGTGGTCGACCAGGATGCCGAGGCGGGCGTCCGGGGCCGGGGCGAAGTCGGCGACGATGGCCGGGAGGTCGTCGATGCCCTCCAGGTACTCCACCACGACGCCCTCGATCCGCAGGTCGTCACCCCAGACCCGCTCCACCAGCTCCGCGTCGTGCCGGCCCTCGACGTAGATCCGGCCGGCCCGCGCCACCCGCGCCCGCGCCCCGGGCACGGCCAGCGAGCCCGAGGCAGTCAGGAGCGGCCCGGAGGGCCTGCGTGCGGGGCGGACCAGGGTGACCACGCCGCCGTCCAGCAGGAACCCGCGCGGCTCCATCGGGAACACCCGCCGCTTGCCGAAGCGGTCCTCCAGGGTCACCGTGCCCGCCTCGCAGGCCACCACCGCGCCGCAGAAGTCCGTACCGGCCACCTCGACCACCAGGTCCAGGTCCGCCGCCACCTCCGGCACGGCCTTGGGTCGCTTCCACTGCGGGGTCAGGTCGGGGGAGTACTCGCGCATCCGGCCGACAGTAGGAGAGCCGCGCGCGTCACGCCTCCGACACGCCGAAACGGGCCGCCAGTGTGACGCGTTGGGCACGGACGAAGTCCGCCCCGACCACCGCTCCGTGACCCGGCACGTACAGTGCGTCGTCACCGCCCAGCGACAGCAGCCGGTCCAGGGCCGCGGGCCACTGCCCCGGCGTGGCGTCCGGCCCCACCGAGGGCTCGCCCGACTCCTCGACCAGGTCCCCGCAGAAGACCACCTCGCGCTCGCCCGGCACGAAGACGGCCAGGTCGTGTCCGGTGTGCCCGGGCCCCACATTCGCCAGCAGCACCTGTACGCCGCCCAGTTCCAGCGTCCACTCGCCCGACACCGCGTGCCGGGGCGGCACCAGCAGGTCCGCCGCCTCCGCCGCCTCCGCCGCCGCGAGCCCGTGCCGTACGGCGTCCCCGCGCAGCTCCTCGCGTCCCGTCGACAGCAGTGCGGCCAGCCCGACCGCCCCGAACGTCTCGGCCCCGGCGAAGGCCGCCCCGCCCAGGACGTGATCGAAATGACCGTGCGTGAATGCGATATGGGTCACGCGCCGGCCCGTGATCCGCTCCGCCTCGGCGCGTACCTGCGCGCCCTCCCGTACACACGAACCGGGGTCGATCAGAAGGACCGAATCCTCGCCCACCACCAGCCCCACGGTGCAGTCCCACACCGGCAGCCGCCGCCGGCCGGCCCGTCCCGTCAGCCGTTCCCAGCCGGACTCTTCCCAACGCACGTCCATACGGCGACGCTACCCTGGCGGGCCTCCCTTGCCAGGGGCTTACCGCCCGGCCGTACACTGAGCGGGGGCTCTCTGGCACTCGAACGATCAGAGTGCCAACGAACACGGCAGAAAACGGCAACGGACCACAGCTGGAGGTGTGCGCGATGCTCAGCGAACGCAGACTCGAAGTGCTGCGCGCCATCGTCCAGGACTACGTCGGGACGGAGGAGCCGGTCGGCTCCAAGGCGCTCACGGAGCGGCACCGGCTCGGCGTCTCGCCCGCCACCGTGCGCAACGACATGGCCGTGCTGGAGGAAGAGGGCTACATCGCCCAGCCCCACACCAGCGCCGGCCGGATCCCCACCGACAAGGGCTACCGGCTCTTCGTCGACAAGCTGGCGGGGGTCAAACCGCTGTCGTCGCCCGAGCGCCGGGCCATCCAGAACTTCCTCGACGGCGCCGTCGACCTCGACGACGTGGTCGGCCGCACGGTGCGGCTGCTCGCGCAGCTCACCCGGCAGGTCGCCGTCGTCCAGTACCCGAGCCTGACCCGTTCGACCGTCCGGCACGTGGAGCTGCTCTCGCTCGCTCCCGCGCGCCTGATGCTCGTACTGATCACGGACACCGGGCGGGTCGAGCAGCGGCTCGTCGACTGCCCGAGCCCCTTCGGGGAGACCTCGCTGGCGGACCTGCGGGCCCGGCTGAACAGCCGGGTCGTCGGGCGCCGCTTCACCGATGTGCCCCCGCTCGTCCAGGACCTCCCCGAATCCTTCGAGGCCGAGGACCGCAGCACCGTCTCCACCGTGCTCGCGACACTCCTCGAAACCCTGGTCGAGGAAGCCGAAGAGCGGCTGATGATCGGCGGTACCGCCAATCTCACCCGCTTCGGACACGATTTTCCCCTGACGATCAGGCCGGTGCTCGAAGCACTCGAGGAGCAGGTCGTGCTCCTCAAGCTGCTGGGCGAGGCCAACGAGTCGGGAATGGCCGTACGGATCGGGCACGAGAACGCCTACGAGGGACTGAACTCCACGTCGGTCGTCTCGGTCGGTTACGGTTCGGGCGGCGAAGCAGTCGCCAAACTCGGCGTGGTCGGACCGACCCGCATGGACTACCCCGGAACGATGGGAGCGGTACGCGCAGTGGCACGTTACGTCGGACAGATCCTGGCGGAGTCGTAAGTGGCCACGGACTACTACGCCGTTCTCGGCGTGCGCCGCGACGCATCGCAGGACGAGATCAAGAAGGCCTTCCGGCGCCTCGCGCGTGAACTCCACCCGGATGTGAATCCGGACCCGAAGACGCAGGAGCGCTTCAAGGAGATCAACGCGGCCTACGAGGTGCTGTCGGACCCGCAGAAGAAGCAGGTCTACGACCTCGGCGGCGACCCGCTGTCCTCCTCGGGCGGTGGCGGCGGAGCGGGCGGCTTCGGAGCGGGTGGCTTCGGCAACTTCTCCGACATCATGGACGCCTTCTTCGGCCAGGCCTCGCAGCGCGGCCCGCGCTCGCGGACCCGCCGCGGCCAGGACGCCATGATCCGCCTGGACCTGGAGCTGGACGAGGCGGCCTTCGGGACCACCAAGGACATCCAGGTCGACACGGCCGTCGTCTGCAACACCTGCTCCGGCGAGGGCGCCGCTCCCGGCACCTCGGCGCAGACGTGTGACATGTGCCGCGGCCGCGGTGAGGTCTCGCAGGTCACCCGGTCCTTCCTGGGCCAGGTCATGACCTCGCGCCCCTGCCCGCAGTGCCAGGGCTTCGGCACCGTGGTCCCGACCCCGTGCCACGAGTGCGCGGGCGACGGCCGGGTCCGCTCCCGCCGCAGCCTCACGGTCAAGATCCCGGCGGGTGTCGAGAACGGCACCCGGATCCAGCTCGCGGGCGAGGGCGAGGTCGGCCCCGGCGGCGGCCCCGCCGGCGACCTGTACGTGGAGATCCACGAGCTGGCGCACCCGACCTTCCAGCGGCGCGGGGACGACCTGCACTGCACGGTCACCATCCCGATGACGGCGGCCGCGCTGGGCACCAAGTGCCCGCTGGAGACGCTGGACGGGCTGGAGGAGATCGACATCCGGCCCGGCACCGGGTCCGGCCAGGCGATCCCGCTGCACGGGCGCGGCGTCACCCACCTGCGCGGTGGGGGACGCGGCGACCTGATCGTGCACGTCGAGGTCACCACCCCGGGCAAGCTGGACGCCCAGCAGGAGGACCTGCTCCGCCAGCTGGCGAAGCTGCGCGGCGAGGAGCGGCCGATGGGTCAGTTCGCGCCGGGTCAGCAGGGTCTGTTCAGCCGGCTGAAGGACGCCTTCAACGGTCGCTGACCGACCGCGAGCCACCGTCACGAGCCCGGCCTGGGGATTCCCCGGCCGGGCTCGTCACATGGGGCCGGCGGCGGCCGGAGGCCGGTCGGGAAGCGGACTATGCCAGGCGAATGCCATGATTCGGCCCCATGCCCGGGACGTGGCACGATGCAGTCCATGTCCTCGGCACCGAACGGTCTCTCCCCGTATCCGATCGTGCAGGCTCCCATGGCGGGCGGCGCCTCCTGTCCCGTGCTCGCCGCCGCCGTGTGCGAGGCGGGCGGGCTGGGCTTCCTGGCCGGCGGCTACAAGACCGCCGACGGGATGTACCAGGAGATCAAGCAGGTGCGCGCGCTGACCCGGCGCCGTTTCGGTGTCAACCTCTTCATGCCGCAGACCGGTTACGTCGATCCGGCCGCCGTGGAGGCCTACCGCGGGCAGCTGGCCGGTGAGGCGAGCTGGTACGAGATCTCGCTCGCCGAGGAGGACATCATCGGCACCAGTGACGACGGCTACGACGCCAAGCTCGCCATCCTCCTCGAAGACCCGGTCCCGGTGGTCTCGTTCACCTTCGGCTGTCCCGCCTTCGCGGCCCTCGCGGCCCTGCGCAAGGCCGGTACGTACACCGTCGTCACGGTGACCTCCGCCGAGGAGGCCCGCAGCGCCCAGCACGCGGGTGCGGACGCGGTCTGCGTCCAGGGCGCCGAGGCCGGCGGCCACCAGGGAACCCACCGGGACGACCCGCAGATCGACGGCACGGCGACCGTGGGCCTCCTCGCGCTGGTGGCGCAGGTACGCGAGGCCGTGGCGCTCCCGATCATCGCGGCGGGCGGGATCATGCGGGGCTCGCAGATCGCGGCCCTGCTGGCGGCGGGCGCGGAGTCGGCGCAGCTCGGGACGGCCTTCCTGGCCTGCCCGGAATCGGGGGCCGACCCGGTCCACAAGAAGGCGCTGACGGACCCGCTGTTCGTCCGCACCGAGCTGACCCGGGCCTTCTCCGGGCGGCCGGCGCGTGGCCTGGTCAACCGCTTCATGCGCGAGCACGGGCCGTACGCCCCGGCCGCGTACCCGCAGGTCCACCACCTGACCTCGGGGCTGCGCAAGGCCGCCGCCGCGGCCGGGGACCCGCAGGGCATGGCCCTGTGGGCGGGCCAGGGGCACCGGATGGCGCGACCGCTTCCGGCGGGGGAGCTGGTGGAGGTGCTGGCGGCCGAACTGGCCCAGGCACAGAGCACGTTGAAGGCAATGCAGATGAGGAGTGCGTCATGACCGCCCCGGTGTTCGTGGTGGAAGAGGTCCCCGCGGGGCCGGAGTTCGTCCTGGACGGCCCGGAGGGCCGGCACGCGGTGTCCGTGAAACGCCTGAACCCGGGCGAGGACGTGGTCCTCACGGACGGGCGCGGCCACTGGGCGGAGGGCGTGGTCAAGACCGCCGAGGGCAAGGACCGGCTGGTGGTCATGGACCTGCACACCGTCGCGGAGGAGCCGGAGCCGGAGGTCCGTATCACCGTGGTCCAGGCCCTGCCCAAGGGGGACCGGGGCGAGCTGGCCGTCGAGACGATGACCGAGACCGGCGTGGACGCGATCGTGCCCTGGCAGGCCTCGCGCTGCATCACGCAGTGGCGCGGCGACCGCGGGGCCAAGTCCCTGGCCAAGTGGCGGGCCACGGCCCGGGAGGCGGGCAAGCAGTCCCGCCGGGTGCGCTTCCCGGACGTGGCCGAGGCCATGTCCACCAAGCAGGTGGCGGCGCTGCTGGCCGGCGCCGACCTGGCGATGGTCCTCCACGAGGACCGCGACACCCCGTCCGGGGCGCTGGCCACGGCCGAGCTCCCGAAGGCCGGTTCCGTCGTGCTGGTGGTCGGCCCGGAGGGCGGGGTCTCCCCGGAGGAGCTGGCCGTCTTCGCCGCGGCGGGGGCGCACCCCTACCGCCTGGGCCGTTCCGTCCTGCGGACCTCCACGGCCGGCACGGCGGCCACGGCGGTGCTGCTGGCCCGCACGGGCCGCTGGTCCTGACGCGACCACGCCCGCGGCAGGCGTCCGGCTGGATACGATGCCCGGACCGATCACCGTCACGGGAGGCTCAGCAATGGCCGGGGAACCGCAGGCCGACTGCCTGTTCTGCAAGATCGTCGCGGGGCAGATCCCCGCGACCGTGGTGCGGGAGACCGAGACCACGGTCGCCTTCCGGGACATCAACCCGCAGGCGCCCACGCACGTGCTCATCATCCCCAAGGTGCACTACGCCGACGCGGCCTCCCTCGTGGAGGCCGAGCCGGCCGTCGCCGCCGACATACTGCGCGAGGCCGGCCAGGTCGCCCTCGACGAGAAGATCGTCGAGCACGGCTACCGGGTCGTGTTCAACACCGGCTCCGGCGCCGGGCAGACCGTCTTCCACGCCCACGCGCACGTCCTCGGCGGCCGCGGCCTCCAGTGGCCCCCCGGATAGCACGTGTCCGTACGAGAGTTCGTGGTGCTGGGCACGGCCAGCCAGGTGCCCACCCGCCACCGCAACCACAACGGCTACCTGCTGCGCTGGGACGGCGAGGGCATCCTCTTCGACCCGGGCGAGGGCACCCAGCGCCAGATGCTGCGCGCCGGGGTGGCCGCGCACGACATCAACCGGATCTGCGTCACCCACTTCCACGGTGACCACAGCCTCGGCCTCGCCGGGGTCATCCAGCGGATCAACCTCGACCAGGTCCCGCACCCCGTCACCGCGCACTACCCGGCCTCGGGGCAGAAGTTCTTCGACCGGCTGCGCTACGCCACGGCCTACCGGGAGACCGTCCCGCTCCGCGAGGAGCCGGTGGCCGGGGACGGCGCGCTGGCCCAGGGGTCCTCGTACGTCCTGGAGGCCCGGCTGCTCTCGCACCCGGTGGAGTCCTTCGGCTACCGGATCACCGAACCCGACGGGCGCCGCATGGTGCCCGAGCTGCTCGCACGGCACGGGATCAAGGGCCCGGACGTGGGCCGGATCCAGCGTGAGGGGCGGCTCGGGGCGGTCACCCTGGACGAGGTCAGCGAACCCAGGCCCGGGCAGCGGTTCGCCTTCGTCATGGACACCCGGCTCTGCCCCGGCGTGGACGCGCTGGCCGAGGGCTGCGACATGCTGGTGATCGAGTCGACCTTCCTCGACGAGGACGAACGGCTGGCGACCGACCACGGGCACCTGACCGCCGGCCAGGCGGCGCGGGTGGCGCGGGACGCGGGCGTACGGCACCTCGTGCTGACGCACTTCTCGCAGCGCTACACCGACCCGGCCGAGTTCGAGCGCCAGGCCCGCGCGGCCGGCTTCGAGGGCGAGCTCACGGTGGCCGCGGACCTGGTGCGGGTGCCCCTGCCCAAGCGGGGCTGACGGCGGGCCCGGTCCCGTCCGGTCACGGCAGGACCCCGGCCGGGGCCGGGCCGGGCCGGGACCGTGTTCGCCGAGCGGTCCGAGTGGTCCGAGTGACGAAGGGCCTTCCGAGGGTGATCTGCGCCACACTGGGTTTTGGTCCCGCCCGGGGTGGGCAGGGCTGGCAGCTTTCCACTGGAAACGTCATGCAGGAACGGGCCTTCGAGGAACAACGGGGAGATCGCCGTGACCGGTCGGGACTACGAAATCCGCGCATCAGCAGTGGACCCGCTCGGTCCGCTGCGTGACCCCCAGGAACCCGGCTGTGACGTCTTCCTGACCGGAACCGTCTTCCTCGACATCATCTTCACCGGCCTCGACTCGGCCCCGGTGCGCGGTACGGAGTCCTGGGCGCGCGGCATGGGCTCCAGCCCCGGCGGCGTCGCCAACATGGCCACCGCCCTGGCCCGGCTCGGTCTGCGTACCTCGCTGGCCGCCGCCTTCGGGGACGACCACTACGGCGAGTACTGCTGGGACGCCCTCGAACAGGGCGAGGGCATCGACCTGTCCATGTCGCACACCATCCCCGGCTGGCACAGCCCCGTCACCGTCTCGATGGCCTACGAGGGCGAGCGCACGATGGTCTCGCACGGCCACGAGGCCCCTCCGCCGGCGGGCCCCGGGCCCTTCCCGCAGTGCCCGCCCCGGGCCCGCGCGGCCGTGGCCGCGCTGGGACCCGGCCGCGGCGAGGAGTGGATCGGCGAGGCCGCCCGGCGCGGCTCTCGGATCTTCGCGGACGTGGGATGGGACGAGAGCGGCCGGTGGGACCTGGGGGCCCTGGCCGACCTGGAGCACTGCGAGGCCTTCCTGCCGAACGCGGGCGAGGCGATGCGCTACACCCGGACCGACTGTCCGAGAGCCGCGGCCCGGGCGCTGGCGGAGAAGGTGCCGATCGCGGTGGTGACGATGGGCGCGGAGGGCTCGTACGCGGTGGACGGGCGCACCGGGGAGACCGCGCACGTCCCCGGGATCACGGTGGAGGAGCTGGACCCGACGGGCGCGGGCGACGTCTACGTGGCGGGCTTCGTGACCGGCACCCTGGCGGGCTGGCCGCTCGCGGACCGGCTGGCCTTCGCCGGGCTGACGGCGGCCCTGTCGGTGCAGGAGTTCGGCGGCTCCCTGTCGGCTCCCGGCTGGCCGGAGGTGGCCCACTGGTGGCGGGACGCCCCGCGGGAGCTGCGCGGCCGGTACGGCTTCCTGGACGATCTGATCCCGCCGGGCGGCACTCCGGCGGCCCGGCGCAGGGCCGTACCGACGATCGGGTTCCGGCACTCGGTGTAGCGGCGGGACCGGGCGGTAAAACCTCTCGGGGAAGCAGCGGCGGAGACGTACGCTTGGTACTCCGGAGGTCGTCGATTCGGCGCGGCCCCTCAGCGGGAGGTATGCGCAGGCCACAGTGCCGGCCCATGACTCAGACACCGACAGCCCACATCCCTGCGCCGGGGCAGGCGCGAGCCCACTTCACCGTTCCGGCCACGCACCCGATGGTGACCGTGCTCGGCTCGGGTGACGCCCTGTTGCGCGTGATCGAGAAGGCCTTCCCGAAGGCCGACATCCATGTTCGGGGCAATCAGGTCAGCGCGATCGGTGCAGCGGCGGAAGTCGCCCTGATCCAGCGGCTTTTCGACGAGATGATGCTGGTGCTCCGCACCGGGCAGCCGATGACGGAGGACGCAGTGGAACGCTCGATCGCCATGCTCAAGGCGAGCGGCAACGGCATTGGCGACGGGCCTGCCGAGACGCCCGCGGAGGTGCTCACCCAGAACATCCTCTCCAGCCGCGGCCGCACCATCCGACCCAAGACCCTCAACCAGAAGCGGTACGTCGACGCGATCGACAAGAACACGATCGTCTTCGGCATCGGCCCCGCCGGTACCGGCAAGACCTACCTCGCCATGGCCAAGGCCGTCCAGGCCCTCCAGTCCAAGCAGGTCAGCCGGATCATCCTGACCCGGCCCGCCGTCGAGGCGGGGGAGCGGCTCGGTTTCCTGCCGGGCACCCTCTTCGACAAGATCGACCCGTACCTGCGCCCGCTCTACGACGCGCTGCACGACATGATCGACCCCGACTCGATCCCGCGGCTGATGGCGGCGGGCACGATCGAGGTCGCGCCCCTGGCATACATGAGGGGCCGGGCGCAGCCCGTTTTCACGAAGGTGCTGACACCCGATGGCTGGCGCCCGATCGGCGATCTCCAGGTAGGCGACCTGGTCGTCGGATCGAACGGTGAGCCCACCCCGGTTCTCGGTGTCTACCCGCAGGGCGAGAAGGACATCTACCGCGTCACGGCCCAGGACGGCTCCTGGACCCTGTGCTGCGGTGAGCACCTGTGGACGGTCCGTACGGCATCGGACAAGCGCCGCGACAAGCCGTGGCGGGTCCTGGAGACCAAGGACATGATCGGCAACCTCCGTGCGGCCCATGCCCGCCGCTACGAGCTGCCGATGCTCACCGCTCCGGTCGCATTCCCCGAGCGCGAGGTCCCGATGGACCCGTACGCGCTGGGTCTGCTGCTCGGCGACGGGTGCCTCACCGGCTCCACCACACCGTCCTTCGCCACAGAGGACGAGGAGCTCGTCCGCGCCCTGGAAACAGCGCTTCCTGGAGTCGCCGCACGACACAAGGGCGGGCCCGACTACGTCCTGAACAGGGTGAAGTCGCCCGGTGACGTGGTCACTCTGGAGAACCCCGTCACCCGGGTGATGCGCGAGCTCGATCTGCTCGGCAGCCGTTCGCACTCCAAGTTCGTGCCGGACGACTACCTGTTCAACGCGGCAGAGGTCCGCCTCGCGGTACTCCAAGGCCTGCTCGACTCCGACGGAGGCCCGGTCACCCAGCGGGACCGTACCTGCCGCATCCAGTACTCCACGACGTCGATCGTCCTGCGTGACGATGTGATCGCCCTCGTGCAGTCCCTCGGCGGTGTCGCCTACACCCGGCGCCGCGCAGCAGAGGGCCGCAAGCAGGGCACTGCCCTGGCCGCCCACCGGCGGGACGCGCATGTTGTCGACATCCGGCTCCCCGAGGACGTCGAGCCTTTCCGCCTCGCTCGCAAGAGGGACGCGTACCACGCGGCCGGCGGAGGCGGGCGCCCGATGCGCTTCATCGACTCCATCGAGCCCGCGGGCCGCGAGGAGGCGGTGTGCATCCAGGTGGCCGCCGAGGACTCGCTGTACGTGACGCAGGACTACCTGCTGACGCACAACACCCTCAATGACGCGTTCGTCGTCCTCGACGAGGCGCAGAACACGACCGCCGAGCAGATGAAGATGTTCCTGACCCGGCTCGGGTTCGACTCGAAGATCGTCGTCACCGGTGACGTCACGCAGATCGACCTGCCGGGTGGCGCCAAGAGCGGTCTGCGTCAGGTCCAAGAGATCCTGGAAGGGCTCCCGGACATCCACTTCTCGCGGCTCACGTCCGAGGATGTCGTCCGGCACAAGCTGGTCGGCCGTATCGTCGACGCGTACGAGAAGTACGACGAGAGTCAGCAGGCCCAGGACGGTCGTAACGGCCGGAACGGCCAACACGGGAAGTAGAACTCAGCGCACCATGTCGATCGACGTCAACAACGAGTCCGGAACCGAGGTCGACGAGCAGGCGATCCTCGACATCGCCCGCTACGCGCTCACCCGGATGCGGATCCACCCGCTCTCCGAACTGTCCGTCATCGTCATCGACGAGGACGCCATGGAGCAGCTCCACATCCAGTGGATGGATCTGCCCGGTCCGACCGACGTCATGTCCTTCCCGATGGACGAGCTCCGTCCGCCGTCCAAGGACGAAGAGGAGCCCCCGCAGGGGCTCCTCGGCGACATCGTGCTCTGCCCCGAGGTCGCCAAGCGGCAGGGCGAGGAAGCCCCGACGCAGCACTCCATGGACGAGGAGCTCCAGCTCCTGACCGTCCACGGAGTGCTGCACCTGCTCGGCTACGACCACGAGGAGCCGGACGAGAAGGCCGAGATGTTCGGCCTCCAGGCGGCCATCGTCGACGGCTGGCGCGGTGAGCGCGGCATGACCGGTCCGTCCCCGGCTCCGACCGTCTCGTGAACGCCCCCCAGCTGATCACCGGGGCGGTGCTGCTGGTGGTCGTGGCGTGGTTCGCGGCCTGCGCCGAGTCCGGCATCGCCCGCATCTCCAGCTTCCGGGCCGAGCAGGCCGTACGGGAGGGCCGGCGCGGCAGCGAGAAGCTCGCCCAGGTCGCCGGCGACCCCACCCGCTACCTCAATGTGGCCCTGCTCGTCCGGGTCACC
This sequence comes from Streptomyces sp. NPDC001549, assembly GCF_042894025.1. NCBI lineage: Bacteria > Bacillati > Actinomycetota > Actinomycetes > Kitasatosporales > Streptomycetaceae > Streptomyces > Streptomyces sp. NPDC001549. The sequence goes on along the minus strand of NZ_JBIAVJ010000002.1, from coordinate 59,151 downwards.
TGCGAGATGGCGGCCGGGGTGCTCGTCACCTACGTCTGCCTCGACGAGTTCGGCGAGAACTGGACCGCGCTGCTGGTGGCCATCGCCGTGATGGTGCTGGTCTCCTTCGTCGCCGTGGGCGTCTCCCCGCGCACGATCGGCCGCCAGCACCCGCTGAACACGGCCACCGCGGCCGCGTACGTCCTCGTACCGCTGGCCCGGATCATGGGGCCGATCCCGCAGCTGCTGATCCTCATCGGCAACGCGCTCACGCCCGGGAAGGGCTTCCGCAAGGGGCCCTTCGCCTCCGAGGCCGAGCTGCGCGCGATGGTGGACCTCGCGGAGAGGGAATCGCTGATCGAGGACGACGAGCGCCGCATGGTGCACCAGGTCTTCGAGCTCGGCGACACGCTGGTGCGCGAGGTGATGGTGCCGCGCACCGACCTCGTCTGCATCGAGCGGTACAAGACGGTCCGTCAGGCGACCACGCTCGCGCTGCGGTCCGGCTTCTCCCGCATCCCGGTGACCGGGGAGAACGAGGACGACATAGTCGGGATCGTCTACCTGAAGGACCTGGTCCGCAAGACGCACATCAGCCGGGAGGCCGAGGCCGACCTGGTCTCGACCGCCATGCGGCCGGCCGTCTTCGTGCCGGACACCAAGAACGCGGGCGATCTGCTGCGCGAGATGCAGCAGGTGCGCAACCACGTGGCCGTCGTCATCGACGAGTACGGCGGCACGGCCGGCATCGTCACCATCGAGGACATCCTCGAAGAGATCGTCGGCGAGATCACCGACGAGTACGACCGGGAACTCCCGCCGGTCGAGGACCTCGGCGAGGACCGCTACCGGGTCACCGCGCGGCTGGACATCACCGACCTCGGTGAGCTGTTCAAGGTCGAGGCCTTCGACGACGAGGACGTGGAGACGGTCGGCGGACTGCTGGCGAAGGCGCTGGGACGGGTACCGATCGCGGGCGCCTCCTCGGTGGTGGAACTGCCGGACGGGCGTCCGCTGCGGCTGACCGCCGAATCCCCGGCGGGCCGGCGGAACAAGATCGTGACGGTCCTGGTGGAGCCGGTGGCCGCGGCGGAGGCCGCGGGGGAGGAGGGGGAATGACCCCGGAGCAACTGCGCGCGTTCTGCCTGGGTTTCAACGCGGCGGTGGAGGAGTTCCCCTTCACGCCGGAGACCTCGGTGTTCAAGGTGCTGGGCAAGGTGTTCGCGCTGTCGGCGCTGGACGCGGAGCCGCTCAAGGTCAACCTCAAGTGCGACCCGGAGCTGGCGGTGCGGCTGCGCGAGGAGCACGAGGCGATCGTGCCGGGCTACCACATGAACAAGCGGCACTGGAACACGGTGACGGTGGGCGGGCCCGGCGGCCTGCCGGAGCGGCTGGTGCGGGAGCTGGTGGAGGACTCGTACGACCTGGTGGTCGCGGGTCTGCCGAGGGCGGAGCGGCTGCGGCTGGACCGGCCGTAGCGGTGCCCTCGGCTCGGCGGCGGGGTGGTCGTGCGGGGGCGCGGGGCGGCTCCCTATGCTTTCGCCCATGACCGACAGCACCGGGATCGACCCCGAGGACAGCAAGATCATCACGCTGGCGCGCAGCGCCCGGGCCCGCAACGCGGTGCCCGAGGGGGCGGCGGTGCGGGACGAGACGGGCCGCACGTACGTCGCCGGGACGGTGGAGCTCGATTCCCTGAAGCTGAGCGCGCTGCAGACCGCGGTCGCGATGGCGGTGGCGAGCGGTGCGCGGTCGCTGGAGGCGGCGGCCGTCGTCAGCACGGCCGACGCGCTGGCCGAGGCGGACCGCGCGGCCGTCCGCGACCTCGGTGGCCCCGACACCCCCGTCCTGCTGGCGGCCCCGGACGGCACCCTGAGGTCCACCACCCCGGCCGGCCCCTAGCCTCCCGGCGGGGCAACCGACGACCCCTCCGCGGCCGCCCGACCACCGGGACCGGGAATTCCCAGCCGCGGCCGGGCGGAGCCCGGTGCCCGGCGGAGCCGGGTTTCCCGGGGCTCAGCCCCAGACCCCGCGCCTCAAACGCCGGCGAGGCTGGGATTGGCGAGGCTGAAGGGTGGGCGGGCCGCCGGAGGCTAGCGGCGGCGGAGGGTCATCGACATCAGCGCGGCCACCGCGCACAGCGCGCCCGAGGCGTACCAGACGGTGTCGTACGAGCCGGTGAGGTCGCGGGTCAGGCCGCCCAGGAAGGCCACCAGCGCCGCGCCGATCTGGTGCGAGGCCAGGACCCAGCCGAAGACGATCGCGCCGTCGTCCCCGTAGTGCTCGCGGCACAGGGCGATCGTCGGCGGCACGGTCGCGACCCAGTCCAGGCCGTAGAAGACGATGAAGAAGAGCAGCGGCGGCCGCACCGAGGGCGCCAGCAGCATCGGCAGGAAGAGCAGCGAGACCCCGCGCAGGGCGTAGTAGACGGCCAGCAGCCGCCGCGAGTCGAAGCGGTCCGTGAACCAGCCCGAGGCCACCGTTCCGATCACGTCGAACACGCCGACCACCGCCAGCAGCCCCGCGGCCGCCGTCACCGGCATGCCGTGGTCGTGGGCGGCGGGCACGAAGTGGGTCTTGACCAGGCCGTTGGTCGAGGCCCCGCAGATCGCGAAGGTGCCCGCCAGCAGCCAGAACGGGCCGGTCCGGGCCGCGTCGAGGAGTACCCGCAGGGCGCGCCGGGCCGCGCCCGGGACCGGGGCCGGCTTCGGCGCGTATGTGCCGCCGTACGGCGCGAGCCCCACGTCCGCCGGGTGGTCGCGCATCAGCAGCCACACGAAGGGGGCGACGGCCAGGGCCGACAGGGAGACCGTCACCGTTGCCGGGCGCCAGCCGTGGTGGTCGACCAGCGAGGCCAGCAGGGGCAGGAAGACCAGCTGGCCGGAGGCCCCGGCCGCGGTGAGGATGCCGGTGACCAGGCCGCGCCGGGCGGTGAACCAGCGGCCCGTCACCGTGGCCGCGAAGGCCAGGGCCATGGAGCCGCTGCCCAGCCCCACGAGGACGCCCCAGAACAGCACGAGCTGCCAGGGCGCGGTCATCCACACCGTGGCCAGCGAGCCCGAGGCGATGACGAGCAGGGCCAGGACCACGACCCGGCGGATACCGAAGCGGTCCATCAGGGCGGCGGCGAAGGGGGCGGTGAGCCCGTACAGCGCGAGGTTGACGGAGACGGCGAGGCCGATGGTCCCGCGCGACCAGTCGAACTCCGCGTGCAGCGGCTCGATGAGCAGTCCCGGCAGGGAGGCGAAGCCGGCCGCGCCGATGATCGTCACGAAGGCGACGGCGGCGACGAACCAGGCGCGGTGGACGCGGGCGGGCCGCTGTGGGGAGCGGCGGTCCACGGGAGCGGAGGCGGGAGCTGTCTGGGGCACGCCGACAGCCTCCGGCCACCTGGGGACCGCACGAAAGTGGCTTGACTGTCATGCTTCGCTACGATCGGGCCATGGAGTCGGAGAAGCCGGAGAAGAAGGCACACCGGGTCGTCGTCCTCGCCCTCACCGGGCTGCTGCCCTTCGAGCTCGGTATCCCGCACCGGATCTTCGGGCGGGCCAAGGACCCGGCCGGGCGGCCGCTGTACGAGATCCTCACGTGCGGGCTCGCCCCGGGGCCGGTGCGTACCGACGCCGACTTCGCGATCCACGTCGAGCACGGCCCGGAGCTGCTGGCCACCGCCGACACGGTGGTGGTGCCGGCCTCGTACGAGCTGGGCCCGGTGCACGAGGAGGGCCGGCTGACCGGCGAGCTCGCCGCGGCCCTCGCCCACATCCGGCCCGGCACCCGGCTCGTCTCCATCTGCACGGGCGGCTACGTACTCGCCGCGGCCGGGTACCTGGACGGGCGCCCCGCCACCACCCACTGGGCCTCCGCCGAGCACTTCCAGCGGCTCTTCCCGGCCGTCCGGGTCGACCCGGACGTGCTCTACACCGACGACGGGGACGTGCTGACCTCGGCCGGGGTCGCCGCCGGGGTCGACCTGTGCCTGCACATCGTGCGCCGCGACCACGGCGCGGCCGTCGCCAACGAGGTGGCCCGGCGGACCGTCGTACCGCCCCACCGGGAGGGCGGGCAGGCGCAGTTCATCGCGCGCCCGATGCCGGAGCCGCAGCTCGCCACCACCACGGCGGCCCGCGCGTGGGTGCTGGACCGGCTGCACGAACCGCTCCGGCTGACCGACCTGGCCCGGCAGGAGGCCATGTCGGTACGGACCTTCACGCGCCGGTTCCGCGAGGAGTCGGGCGTCAGCCCCGGCCAGTGGATCGTCGGCCGGCGGGTGGAGCGGGCCCGGCAGCTGCTGGAGCAGACGGAGCTGCCGATGGAGCAGGTGGCGCGGGACAGCGGTTTCGGTACGGCCCAGTCGCTGCGCAAGCACGTGCAGGCGGCGCTGGGAGTGAGCCCGACGGCCTACCGGCGCACGTTCCGTGCGGGAGGTGAGACGGGCAACCTGCCATCTCCTGATGGGCCATCAGTTGCTGCCGGACCCGCGCATTGACTTCTCCCGCCCCCCGCTCGTGAATGGCCCCCTGCGCCGGGCTCGGGCGCGCGGGAACCCAGGGGGCGGGCAGTGCGATCAGGTGCGCGGAAGCGGAGATGGCCGGCGGCCGTGGGCATGGCCGCGCTGGCGGCCACGACCGGGGGCGCGCTGAGCGCACCCGCCGCGGCCGAGGGGGAGACACCCCCGGGCCAGGTGGACTTCCCGACCCACTGCCCGGCGCCCCAGGAGGCCGGCCTCCCGCCCGCGGACGGGCCGACCACCGCGCGGATCACCGTCGACAACCCGGCCCCGCAGGTCGGCGACACCGTCACCGTGACCTACCAGGTGGTCCGGACCCCCGCCCTCAACCCGGTCGGCGGCGAACTCCCCGCCGACGTGCTCACCCCGACCGGCCGGATCCTGCTGGCGGGCGCCCAGAGCGGCGAGGTCACCGTGGTCGGGGCCAAGCGCAACGACCCCGTCCCGGCGGGCGCGGCCCTCCCCGCCGTCACGATGACCGGCACCTTCACCGTCACCGCGCCAGGCGAGACCACGCTCGCCCCGGGCGGCTACACCCTGCATACCAGCCACCTGCTGGACCTCGACACCACCTGCACCGCTGATGCCGCGTCCACCGCCCCCGTCTCCGCCCGCCTGACCGCGACCGGGCTGCCGACGGCCAACCTGCGCAGCGTCTTCCTCGGCGCGGCCCAGGGCCGGCCGGGCGCCAAGGTCAAGGTCACCGCCGCGGGCTTCCCGCCGGGCGCGGCCGTCACGGTGGCCGGCCGGGCCGGCGCCGCCGAGACCGCCGACCGGGTGAGCGCCACCGCCGACGAGCTGGGCACGGCCCTGGTCGAGCTGCCGGTCACGGACAAGGCCACCACCGCGGTGATCGCCTACGAGGGCGGCGCCTGGTCGGCGCGCCAGGGCTCGGGCCCGGCCGCGTACACGGTCATCGACGCGGCTCCGCCGCCGTCCGCCACCCGGAAGGTCACGGCCACCGTCGAGCCGGGCGTCCTGGGCATGACCCAGACCGGTGAGGACATCACCCTGGGCGCGGTCCCGTACGGCGACGGCGGCGCCGCTCCCGGCCGGATCGGGACGGTGATCGTCACCGACGCCCGCGGCGGCCCGGCCGGCTGGTCCCTGACCGGCAAGGTCACCGACTTCACCGGCCCCGGCGGGATCCGCATCCCGGGCGCCTCCCTGTCCTGGACCCCGAGGTGCGTGGCGGCCGCGGGCAGCCACAGCACCTGTACGCCGGGCAGCGCGGGCGTGGTCGGCCCGGAGGGGGCCCTTCTGGCCTCCACCCCCGACGCCCCGCTGGTCGGCGGCACCTTCACGATCGACGCCACGGTCACCCTGCGGGTGCCGCCCTACACCCCGCCGGGTGCGTACACGGCGGTCCTCACCCTGACCTTGTCGTGACGCCGCGCCTCAATCTCCCCCGGCTACCGCTGGGAGGTGCCCCCTGGCGGGGCTTCAAGACCGGGGCTCCGCCCCGGACCCCGCGCCTCAAACTCCGCCGGCTACCGCTCGGAGGTGCCCCCCGGCGAGGCTGGATTTTTCAGCCGGGAAGGGGCGGGGCGGGGGACAGGCTCCGCGCGGCGGCAGCCCTGCTCGTCGCCGCCGGGCTCGTCCTCCTGCTCGCCGCGCCGGCCGGGTCCGCGGACAACGGGCAGTGGTCCGTGCTGCCCGCCGCGAACACCGTCGGGCAGCGGCCCTGCTTCTACCTCGCCGCCGCGCCCGGCCAGTCCGTCGCCGACGCCGTCACCCTCACCAACCGCACCGACCGGCCCCGCACCTTCCGCCTGTACGCCGCCGACGCCTACAACACGGCCCGCGACGGCGGCTTCGCCCTGCGCGGCCCCGACGAGCCGCGGCTGGCCACCGCCGCGTGGGCGAAGCTCGACCGGGAGCGGGTCACCGTGGCGGCCCGCTCGTCGGTCTCCGTCCGCTTCACCCTCACCGTCCCCGACCGGGCGGAACCGGGGGACCACCCCGGCGCCGTCGTGGCCCTGGAGGAACGGCCGGCCGCCTCGGCCGACACCGGCCGGGGGATCGGCGTACAGCAGGCCGTCGCCGCCCGGCTGTACCTGCGGGTGACCGGCCCCACCGCCCCCGCCCTGACCGTCCGGGGGGTCACCGTGAACCGGCGCGGCTCCGGCGCGGACATCTCGTACACGCTCCACAACATCGGCAATGTCACCCTCCGCCCCCGCGCCGCCCTCACCGCCACCGGCGCCTTCGGCCGCCCGCTCCTCACCCGCGAGCTCGGCGGGCTGCCCGCCGAACTGCTGCCGGGTCAGGAAGTACGGCTCGGCGCCCGTTGGGAGGGCGCGCCCAGAGCGGAATGGGCCGAGGTCACGGTGCGCGCCCGGGCCGACGGAACCACAGCTCAGGGCCGTGCGGACCTCGCCGAGTACCCCTCGCTCACGGCCGTGCCGGCCCTCGTCGCCGTGATCTGGTCGGCGCTGGGAGCCGCATCGGGGAGAATGGCCCGTATGAGCGATCGTTCCCCCGAGTCCACCGCCCCGCACCGTGCGGGGTTCGCCTGTTTCGTCGGCCGCCCCAATGCGGGGAAGTCGACCCTCACCAACGCACTCGTGGGCACCAAGGTCGCGATCACCTCCAACCGGCCGCAGACCACCCGCCACACGGTTCGCGGCATCGTGCACCGCCCCGACGCCCAGCTCGTCCTCGTGGACACGCCCGGCCTGCACAAGCCGCGCACCCTGCTCGGCGAGCGCCTCAACGACGTCGTACGGACCACCTGGGCGGAGGTCGACGTCATCGGCTTCTGCCTGCCGGCCGACCAGAAGCTCGGCCCCGGCGACAAGTTCATCGCCAAGGAGCTGGCGGGGATCAAGAAGACCCCCAAGATCGCCATCATCACCAAGACCGACCTGGTCGAGTCGAAGGTGGTGGGCGAGCAGCTCATCGCCGTCCACCAGCTCGCCGAGGAGCTCGGCTTCGAGTGGGCCGAGATCGTTCCCGTCTCGGCCGTCGGCGACACCCAGGTCCAGCTGCTGGCCGACCTGATCGCGCCGCTGCTGCCGGAGAGCCCGCCGCTGTACCCCGAGGGCGACCTCACCGACGAGCCCGAGATGGTCATGGTCGCGGAGCTGATCCGCGAGGCCGCGCTGGAGGGCGTACGGGACGAGCTCCCGCACTCCATCGCCGTGGTCGTCGAGGAGATGATCCCGCGCGAGAACCGTCCGGCGGACCGCCCGCTGCTCGACATCCACGCCAACGTCTACATCGAGCGGCCGAGCCAGAAGGGCATCATCATCGGCCCGAAGGGCTCCCGCCTGAAGGAGGTCGGGATGAAGTCGCGCAAGCACATCGAGGCGCTGCTCGGCACCCCGGTCTTCCTCGACCTGCACGTGAAGGTCGCCAAGGACTGGCAGCGGGACCCCAAGCAGCTGCGCAAGCTCGGCTTCTGAGGCGCGAACCGCGCACGAAGCGACGACACGACGACACGACGGCGAACGGACGCCGCCCCCGCACGGGGGCCGCGTCCGTTCGCCGTTCCGTCCGCCGGTGCGTCCGGTTACGCGGGCCGGCGCACCCGGACCACGTTGTCCGTACGGGTCCCGGGCGTTCCGTCGGGCTGGTTCTGGACCCGCTCGGTCTCCTCGGCCCGCAGCACCTCCCAGCCCGCCGTGACCGGCTCCAGCTGCGCGAGGACCTCCTCGGGCGTGGGGAAGTGCGCCTCCTCCCGGTCCTCCTGCCACGGCGCCCAGCCCGCGTGGCCGACCACCAGCAGGGTGCCGCCGGGGGCCACGGCCGCGGCGGCCGTGCGCAGGACCGCGTCACGGGGGAAGTCCCCGTAGTTGTGCAGGAAGCACGCGGAGACGAGGTCGAACTCCCCCTGCGGGAAGGACTCCGTCAGATCGTGGCGTGCGAAGGAGACACGGTCGGTGACCCCGGCCTCCGCCGCGTGCTCGGCCGCCCGGCCGAGGGCGACCCCGGAGATGTCGGTCCCGGTGACCGTCCACCCGCGGCGGGCCAGCCAGACGGCGTCGGCGCCCTCCCCGCACCCCAGGTCCAGGGCCCGGCCCGGGGCGAGGGCGGACACCTCGTGCACCAGCATGGCGTTGGCCTCGCCGCTCCAGATGCGGTGGTTCTCCCCGTACCGGCCGTCCCAGAACTCCGCGCCCGCCGCCGCCCCGGGCTCGGGGTGGTGGTGGGTGTGCGGGTGCGGGTGGGTGTGCGCGTGCTCGGTCATGGCTTCCTCTTCCAGTCCGGGTGCCGGTAGGGCCGATGCTCCGCCCGCCCGACGACCCACAGCAAACTTTGTTGCCGACCTGGCAAAGAGGAATGCAGCCTGCCGCCCGAGCGGGCGCATCACGCCTGCGGTTCGGCGATCAGGGCCGTGGCCACCCGGCGGAAGCCGATGCGGGCGTAGACGCGGGCCACGTCCTCGTCGCCCGCCGACAGGAAGACCGTACGGGTCCCGCGCGCCCGGGCCTGTGCGACCAGGGCGGCCGTGACCCCGAGGGCCAGGCCCTGGCGGCGGGCCGACGGCAGGGTGCCGACGCCCACCACCTCCACGACGTCCCCGACCGGGTTGTACTGGCCCGCGCAGAGCACCACCCCGTCCCGTACGGCCGCGGCCAGGACCGTGGTGCCCGCCGCCAGCTTCCCGGACACCCGGGCCCGGCTCGCCTCGGCCGCCGGATCCGCCATCGCCGCCGCCAGTTCGGCGGGGCCCGCCTCGCCGACCGACGTTCCCGGGGCCGCGAAGGCCAGGGCCGGGACCGTCACGGCGGCGGTGAGCAGCGGGTCGTCGGCGTCGAGCAGACGGACTTCCGGGTGCGGGGGAAGGGCTTCGGCCGAGGGGTCCAGGACCATCAGCGGGTGCGCGTGGACATGGAGTCCCGCCGCCTCCACCGCGGCCCGGAGCGAGGGGCTGGTTTCGGCCACCCACTCGAAGGCCTCGGGAACCTTCAGCTCCCGCTGGCGCTCCCAGACCCGTTCCACGTCGGCACGGGTCGCCTCGGGGCCGCCGAGCGCGGGCCGCGCGTAGTACGGCCAGCCCGTGCCCTCCTGGACGAACAGGGTCAGCGGGCCGAAGTCCTCGGCGCGTGCCCCGCCCACCCGCGGCACCGTGTCGTAGTACCGCTCGAGCTCGGACAGCGTTGAATCGATCATGTGGTCGGTCATCCGGCCATCCAAACAAAGCGGCGCCGCGCGGGCACCTCCTTTCCGGACCCGCTCAGGCGCCCTCCTTCAGCACGCGCGAGATCAGTGCCCGCTGGGCCTCCGACAGATTCGGCTCCGCGCAGGCCACCGTCCGCCCGTCCACCGTGATCCGGTACGAGAAGCCGTCCCGTACCCGGTCCGCCGGGTCGCCCGGCGGGCCGGGCCGCAGCGCGAGCTGGGCCAGGGTCTTCCACTCGTTCTCGTCCGGCCGGCCCGCGGTGTCCACCTCGGCCCGTCGCTCGATGCCCGCGAAGCCGCCCGTCCGTATCACCTGAATGCGCATGGGAGCCCTCTACCCCGCGAGCGGGACACCCACCGCGGACCACGCCTTCTGGAGCGCCTGGTGCTCCGCGCCGCCGTCCCCGTACCGGGCCACGGCCGCCGCCGTCGAGAGCCGGGCGAAGGCCGCGAAGTCCGCCCTGGGGGTGAGCTCGCCGCCGGTCAGGGTGTCGTACCAGATCTGCCCGGCCCGCTCCCAGGCCTTGCCGCCCAGCTCGGTCGCCACGATGTAGAAGGCGTGGTTGGGGATGCCGGAGTTGATGTGGACGCCGCCGTTGTCGCTGTGGGTGTTCACGTAGTCGTCCATCGTGGCCGGCTGCGGGTCCTTGCCGAGCTCGTCGTCGTCGTACGCGGTGCCCGGCGCCTTCATGGAGCGCAGCGCGACCCCGGTGACGTTGGGGCCGAGCAGTCCGGCCCCGATCAGCCAGTCGGCCTCCTCGGCCGTCTGCTCCAGCGAGTACTGCTTGATCAGCGAGCCGAAGACGTCCGACATCGACTCGTTCAGGGCGCCCGACTGCCCGCGGTAGGCCAGGTTCGCCGTGTACTGGGTGACCCCGTGGGTCAGCTCGTGGCCGATGACGTCCACCGACACGGTGAAGTCGAGGAAGAGGTCCCCGTCGCCGTCGCCGAAGACCATCTGCTGGCCGTCCCAGAAGGCGTTGTTGTAGTCCTCGCCGTAGTGGACGGTCGCGTCCAGGGGGAGCCCGGAGTCGTCGATCGAGCGCCGGCCGAAGCCCTTCAGGAACAGTTCGTACGTCGCCCCGAGCCCCGCGTAGGCGCGGTTGACGGTGGCGTCCTTGCTCAGCGGGTCGCCCTCCCCGCGGACCTTCGTCCCGGGCAGCCGGGTGCGGTGCTGGGCGTCGTAGACGGTCCGCTCCGGAGCGTCGGAGGCCGGCGCGGCGAGCGTGGGGACGATTCCCCGGACGGCGGTGACCCGGCGCCGGGTGCGCAGCAGGGAGTCGCGCTCCAGGGTGCGCTGGGCGAGATCGGCGCGGCGGGAGTCCTCGGACAGCGCAGCCTTGTCGAGGAGGTGCGGCGGTACGACCGTGCAGAAGACGGGGTGATGGCGGCGAGCGTGGGAGGCATTCATGCCCGGCAATGTGGCAGTGGGTCATGACGCTGTCACTACCTGCGACCATGATTCATTCACTTGTCTGAAAGCGGTAACGCTGGATTGACGGAACAACCGGACCCGGACGGGGCGAAGGAGGCTTGGCTCACATTTGGTGCAAATCGGACCCTCGGGTCTTGCATACTGAAACAGGTCCTCGCGATACGGCGCGGCTCGGCTAGGCTCGGCCCATCATGCGTTTCGGGCTGCTTCTCCTTAGCTGCCGCGGCGAGGGTCTGTAGTCGTAGGCCGACCCCCTCCCCGCGGAGTTTGGTGTTGCGGTTTTCACTACCGCCGTCGGCCGTCCCAGCGAACTACACGCGGACACGCGAGGAGCCCAACGCCATGAGCCAGCAGCCTTTTGTCGGTCGCCCCACGCCCATCACGAACGCGACCCACACCCAGAAGTCCTCCGGGATGCCGATCCACAAGTACGGCTCGTACGAGCAGGTGGACATCCCCGACCGCAGCTGGCCGGACGCCCGCGTCACCAAGGCCCCCCGCTGGCTCTCCACCGACCTGCGCGACGGCAACCAGTCGCTGATCGACCCGATGACCCCCGCCCGCAAGCGCGAGATGTTCGACCTGCTGGTGCGCATGGGCTACAAGGAGATCGAGGTCGGCTTCCCCTCCTCCGGCGAGACCGACTTCGCCTTCGTGCGCTCCATCATCGAAGAGGGCGCGATCCCGGACGACGTCACCATCTCCGTACTGACCCAGGCCCGCGAGGACCTGATCGAGCGGACCGTGGAGTCCCTGGCCGGCGCCAAGCGCGCCACCGTCCACCTGTACAACGCGACCGCGCCGACCTTCCGCCGGGTCGTCTTCCGCGGCTCCAAGGAGCAGATCAAGCAGATCGCCGTCGACGGCACCCGCCTGGTCATGGAGTACGCGGACAAGCTGCTGGGTCCCGAGACCACCTTCGGCTACCAGTACAGCCCGGAGATCTTCACCGACACCGAGCTGGACTTCGCCCTGGAGGTCTGCGAGGCCGTCTGTGACGTCTGGCAGCCGGCCGAGGGCCGCGAGATCATCCTGAACCTGCCCGCCACCGTGGAGCGCTCGACGCCGTCCACGCACGCGGACCGCTTCGAGTGGATGGCCCGCAACCTGACCCGCCGCGAGCACATCTGCATCTCCGTGCACCCGCACAACGACCGCGGCACCGCCGTCGCCGCCGCCGAGCTGGCCCTGATGGCCGGCGCCGACCGCATCGAGGGCTGCCTGTTCGGGCAGGGCGAGCGCACCGGCAACGTCGACCTGATCACCCTGGGCATGAACCTGTTCTCCCAGGGCATCGACCCGCAGATCGACTTCTCGCAGATCGACGAGATCCGTCGCACCAGCGAGTACTGCAACCAGATGGAGGTCCACCCGCGCCACCCCTACGCGGGCGACCTCGTCTACACCGCCTTCTCCGGCTCCCACCAGGACGCCATCAAGAAGGGCTTCGACGCGATGGAGGCCGACGCGGCCGCCCAGGGCAAGACCGTCGACGACATCGAGTGGGCCGTTCCGTACCTGCCGATCGACCCGAAGGACGTCGGCCGTTCCTACGAGGCGGTCATCCGGGTCAACTCGCAGTCCGGCAAGGGCGGCATCGCGTACGTCCTGAAGAACGACCACAAGCTGGACCTGCCGCGCCGCATGCAGATCGAGTTCTCCCGGATCATCCAGGCCAAGACCGACTCCGAGGGCGGAGAGGTCACGCCGAAGGCGATCTGGTCGGTCTTCGAGGACGAGTACCTGCCCAACCCCGAGAACCCGTGGGGCCGCATCCAGCTGCGCTCCGGTTCGACGGCCACCGACAAGGACGGCACGGACACGCTGACCGTCGAGGCGGTCGTGGACGGTGTGGAGACGGTCCTGGACGGCACCGGCAACGGTCCGATCTCGGCCTTCTTCGACGCGCTGGCCGGCATCGGGATCGACGCCCGCCTGCTGGACTACACCGAGCACACCATGAGCGAGGGCGCCTCCGCCGTGGCCGCCTCGTACATCGAGTGCGCGATCGACGGCCGTGTCCTGTGGGGCATCGGCATCGACGCCAACACCACCCGCGCCTCCCTGAAGGCGGTCATCTCCGCCGTCAACCGCGCGGGCCGCTGATCCCTCGTACGTGAACCCCGCTCCCTCCCTTCCGGAGGGGGCGGGGTTCCGTCGTTCCCGCGCAGGCCCGTCGTTCCCGCGCAGGCCGTCGGCCCGTCGGCCGGGCCCGCCGGGCGGGCTCAGCGGGCCAGGTAGCCGCCGTCCACCGGCAGGATCACGCCCGTCACGAACGAGGCCGCGTCCGAGGCCAGGAAGGCGATGACGCGGGCCACCTCCTCGGGCTCCCCGAGCCGGCCCATCGGGTGCGCCCCCGTGATCTCCGACAGGTACTCCGGCCCGCCCGGCTCGTCCTGCAGCGCGATCACCCGCTCCGTACGGATGGTTCCCGGTGCCACCGCGTTGACCCGGATCCCGTGCGCGGCCCACTCCACCGCGAGGTGCTTGGTCAGCCCCGACGCCACGAACTTCGCGGGTCCGTAGGCGGCCTGGCGAGCCTGCCCGGCCACTCCCGAGATCGAGGACACGCAGACCAGAGCCCCGCCGGGGCGCGGCTGCGCGGTCATCGCCTCGATGGCGTACTTGCAGGTCAGGAACATTCCGCGGCCGTCGACCGCCATGACGTGGTCCCAGTCCTCGGGACTGGTCTCCCGTACGTCGGACAGGGGGAGCACCCCGGCGTTCGCCACGGCGACGTCCAGGCGCCCGTAGGCCCCGACGGCGGCCGCGACCATCGCGCGGTTGGCCTCCGGATCGGCGACGTCACCGGCGACCGCGGTGATCGCGTACCCCTCGTCGGCCAGTTCCGTACGCAGGGCCTCGACCCCGGGGCCGTTGATGTCGGCCGCGGTCACCCGGGCCCCGGAGCGGGCCAGCAGCAGGGCGGTGGCCCGGCCGATGCCGCTCGCGGCGCCGGTGACCAGACAGGACTTCTCGTTCATGCGGCGAACCCTAGAGGGGCGGGGAGGGGGGCGGGGGGACGCCGGGGGCGCAGACCGGCCAAGTCCGGGGCCCGGGACATGTTGTCTTGTCACACGACTGACGCATCCTCATCGATGTGGCTAACATCACGCCCACCCGGCGATGTTGCCGGAAGGTTACGGAGGTGCGACGTGCTGCCAGTTCGGGGTGGGGACGGCCGGAAGCTGACGGTCTGGGGCACCCGTACCACCTGGAGCACCGTGGGGGACGGGGAGTTCTTCTGCCCCGCCTGCGGTGGGGACCGCAATTACCGCAGGCGGACCGGACGGCGCCGGTTCACCGTCCTCGGGGTGCCGCTGCTGCCCCGCGGGCAGGCCGGGCCCGTCATCGAGTGCCAGGGCTGCCGCGCGCGCTTCGCCACCGACGTCCTGGACCACCTCACCACGACCCGCTTCACGGCCCTCCTGCGCGACGCCGTGCACACCGTGGCGCTGGCCGTGCTCACCGCGGGCGGAACGGCCTCGCGCAGCGCGCTGGAGGCCGCGGTGGGCGCCGTACGGGCCGCGGGCTTCCAGGACTGCACCGAGGGGCAGCTGGAGTCCCTCGTGGAGGCGCTGTCCACGGACGAGGGCCGGCTGGGGCTGTACGACGTCCCGGAGTGCTGCGGGGCCGCGCTGTCGATAGAGCTCCACGAGGCCCTGGAACCGCTGGCGCCGCACCTGGCCGGCCCGGGCCGTGAATCGATCCTGCTCCAGGGGGCCCGTATCGCGCTCGCGGACGGTCCGTACACCCCGGCCGAGCGCGAGGTGCTCGCGACGGTCGGCGCGGCGCTGCGGATCGACACGGACGAGGTGAGCCGACTGCTCTCGGCGGTACGCGCTCCCTGAAGGGGGTGCTCCGCGGACCCGACACGGATCCGAAACGGCTCCGACCCCGAGCGGCCCTGTGCGCATTCATCGCGCAGGGCCGCTCGTGTCCGATCCGTGGACTCCGGACGGGCCCGTTCCGTCCGAAACGGCCTTCCGCGACGTAACGATCCGGCCTCGCAGGGCCCATTTCGGGACGTGTGAACGCCGTGTGAAGGGTGCGGGCGCGCGCGCCGTGCCCGATGCGTCCACCAGTCGGACGGCCGGAACAGTGCCTTCGAGTTTGCCTCTCCGAAGGGATGCAAACTCCATATCCGCACGTCACGAGGCAGGTGCTTCACGGGTGCGCGGCGGGAACGCCCGGCTTCGCACCGTCGTGCGCATACCCCTGCCGAAGGCTCCGCACCACTGGAGAAACCTACAGATCGGGCAGGCCTGAGCGTCAACAGTTTGTCGAAGTCGACGATATGTGTGAGGCCACCCACAGGCGTTCAATTCCGGTCACACGACAAGACGGCGCCGTTAACACAGCGCGGCTTCGATTCACTTCAACGTGAATGCACTGACAACCCTGGCGTACCAACGGGTTAGCGACCCACTGCGCCCAGGGATAACCAGATCTCCTCTCACTTACCTACCTTGAAGGGCAAGGCTGAGATGGCACGTGTCGCCGCCCGGCTTTCCACCGACGGAGAGCAGAGCACGCACCCGGTCGACGAGGTGCTCCCCCTCCCCAAGCTCGCGCTGTACGGCTTCCAGCACGTACTCGCCTTCTACGCCGGCGCGGTGATCGTTCCGATCATCGTCGGCAACGCGCTGAAGCTGAGCCCTGAACAGCTGGTCTACCTGATCAACGCGGACCTCTTCACCTGCGGTATCGCCTCGATCATCCAGGCCTGGGGCATCGGCCGGATCGGTGCGCGCCTGCCGCTGATCCAGGGCGTGACCTTCACCGCGGTCTCCCCGATGATCGCCATCGGCCTCGGCGCCGGCGGCGGTACCGCCGCACTGCTGGTCATCTACGGCGCGGTGATCACCGCCGGTATCGCCACCTTCGCCTTCGCCTGGCTCCCGGCCAAGGCGTTCCGGACGGTGATGCGGCTGTTCCCGCCGGTCGTCACCGGCACGGTGATCACGGTGCTGGGCATCGTCCTGATCCCGGTCGGTCTCAACGACGCGGCCGGCGGCCTCGGCAGCCCCGACTTCGGAGACCCGAAGAACTTCGCCTACGCCGGCGGCACGATGCTCTTCATCCTCATCCTGATGAAGCTCGGCAAGCCGTTCCTCTCCAGCATCTCGATCCTCCTCGGCCTGGTCGTCGGCACCACCGTCGCCTTCCTGCTCGGCGACGCGAAGTTCGGCGACGTGAGCAACTCCGAGTGGATCGGCGTCACCACCCCCTTCCACTTCGGTGTCCCGAAGTTCGAGTGGTTCCCGATCGTCCTGATGCTCATCGTCATGCTGATCACCATGGTCGAGACGACCGGTGACACCTACGCCGTCGGTGACATCGTCGGCACGGAGGTCGACAGCGAGACCGTGGCCCGCGCCCTGCGTGCCGACGGTGCCGCGACCGCACTCGGCGGTGTCCTCAACTCCTTCCCGTACGTGGCCTTCGCCGAGAACGTCGGCCTGGTGCGGATGACGAAGGTGAAGAGCCGGTTCGTGGTGGTCGCCGCGGGTGTCTTCATGATCGTCCTGGGTCTGCTGCCCAAGGCCGCCGCGATCGTCGCCGCCGTCCCGCACGGAGTCCTCGGCGGCGCCGCGACCGTCATGTTCGCCATGGTCGCCCTGGCCGGTATCCAGACCCTGGCCAAGGTGGACCTGAAGGAGGAGAAGAACGCGCTGATCGTCGGCGTCTCCCTCGCCTTCGCCCTGCTCCCCGCGACCGTCCCGGTCTTCTTCACCAAGCACATGGACCCGGACCTCTCCTCGCTGCTCAACAGCGGTGTGACGCTCGGTGCCACGGCCGCCATCGTCCTCAACCTGGTCTTCAACGGCCTGGGCAAGGAAGACGCCCACGACGCTCCCAAGGTCGAACTGCCCGCCCAGCCGACGGCGGGCGAGGAGTCCGCAGCAGCCGTACCGGCCCAGCCGGGTGAGGGCGAAGAAGCCCGCACGCCGGCCTCCTGACCCTCCCAAGGGGTGACCCCGGCCGGGCCCCGCGCCCGGCCGGGGCCGCTGCCGTTCGCGGCAGGGGCACACGCTGGCCGTGGTTCCGCCGCCGTACGGGACAATGGGCGCATGAGTCTGTTCCGCGACGACGGCATCGTGCTGCGCACCCAGAAGCTGGGTGAGGCGGACCGCATCATCACGCTGCTGACCCGCGGCCACGGCCGGGTGCGGGCCGTCGCCCGCGGGGTCCGGCGTACGAAGTCCAAATTCGGCGCCGGGCTGGAACCTTTCTCCCACGCCGACGTGCAGTTCTTCGCCCGGGGCAGCGAACTGATCGGCCGCAGCCTCCCGCTCTGCACCCAGACCGAGATCATCGCCCCGTACGGCAACGGCATCGTCACCGACTACGCCCGCTACACCGCCGGCACCGCCATGCTGGAGACCGCCGAGCGGTTCACCGAGAACGAGGGCGAGCCCGCCGTGCAGCAGTACCTGCTGCTCGTCGGAGCCCTGCGCACCCTCTCGCGCGGCGAGCACGAGCCCCACCTCATCCTCGATGCCTTCCTGCTGCGCTCCCTCGCCGTCAACGGCTACGCGCCCAGCTTCGAGGACTGCGCGAAGTGCGGCATCCACGGACCCAACCGGCACTTCTCCGTCGCCGCGGGCGGGGTCATATGCGGGGACTGCCGGGTGCCCGGCAGCGTCGTACCCTCATCGGAGGCCATCACCCTGCTCAGCGCCCTGCTGACGGGCGACTGGGGGCATGCCGACGCGTGCGAGGCGCGTCACGTGCGGGAGGGCAGCGGGCTGGTCTCCGCCTATTTGCACTGGCATCTGGAGCGCGGGCTACGCTCCTTGCGATACGTCGAGAAATAGGAGCTGGACACATGGCACGACGCGGGATTCTGGGGCGCTCTCGCCGCGAGTACAAGGTTCCCGAGCCGCACCCGTCCGGCGCGGTCCCGCCGAAGATCCCCGGCGAGCTGGTCCCGAACCACGTCGCGGTCGTCATGGACGGCAACGGCCGCTGGGCCAAGGAGCGCGGTCTGCCGCGTACCGAGGGCCACAAGGTCGGCGAGGGCGTCGTGCTCGACGTGCTCAAGGGCTGCCTGGAGATGGGCGTCAAGAACCTCTCCCTGTACGCCTTCTCGACGGAGAACTGGAAGCGCTCGCCCGACGAGGTCCGCTTCCTGATGAACTTCAACCGCGATGTCATCCGGCGCCGCCGCGACGAGATGAACGAGCTGGGCATCCGCATCCGCTGGGTCGGCCGCATGCCGAAGATGTGGAAGTCGGTCGTCCAGGAGCTCCAGGTCGCGCAGGAGCAGACCGTCGACAACGACGCCATGACCCTGTACTTCTGCGTCAACTACGGCGGCCGCGCGGAGATCGCGGACGCGGCGCAGGCGATCGCCCGCGACGTGGCGGCCGGCAGGCTGGACCCGTCGAAGGTGAACGAGAAGACCTTCGCGAAGTACATGTACTACCCGGACATGCCGGACGTGGACCTCTTCCTGCGCCCCAGCGGCGAGCAGCGCACCTCCAACTACCTGCTCTGGCAGAGCGCGTACGCCGAGATGGTCTTCCAGGACGTGCTGTGGCCGGACTTCGACCGCCGGAACCTCTGGGCGGCCTGCCTGGAGTACGCCCAGCGCGACCGCCGCTTCGGCGGCGCCGTCCCGAACCAGGCCGAGGGATCGGCCTGACCTGGCACTAAGATCCCCGCTCATGGACGACATGGGCGGGGATCAGCTGTACCGGATACACGAGTCGGCGTCGGCGGGACGGGCGGTCGAGCTCCGCTACACGCCGACCGTCGCCGACATGGCGGAGGGCCTGCGGCCCCACGGCCGGTCGAAGGCGGGCCGTCGCCAGCGCCTGCCGTTCGTCCTCATCGGCCTGGTGGGCCCCGGGTACGCCGCGGTCCTCGTCGCTCAGGACGGCGGGTCGGCCGGATCCGCCGCGGCGCTGGCCGTGGTGGGTCTCTTCGGCTGGGCCTTCGTGCTGTCCGGCCACCGGATCATGGCCTGGACGACCCGCGGGCTGCTGACGGCGGCGGGGGAGTGCCGGGCCGTCGTCGACGGGGAGGGAGTCACCGTCGACTCCGCGCAGGGCTCCACCCACCTGCGCTGGAGCGCGCTGTCGTGCTACGCGGAGACCCCCGCGACCTTCATGGTCTTCTCCGGCGACAAGCGGGTGCTCGGCGGGGTCCTGCTCCCCAAGCGCGGCCTCACGGACCCCGGGGAGCAGGACGTGCTGCGGGCGCTCCTGGACGGGAAGCTGGAGCGGATCTAGGGGTGTCCCGGCCTGCGGCCGGCGTCGGGCGCAGGCGGCCCCCGCTACGGCTGGGCGGTCGCCGCGCAGTCGGCGCAGGTGCCGAAGATCTCCACCGTGTGCGCCACGTTCACGTAGCCGTGCTCGGCCGCGATCGACTCCGCCCACTTCTCCACGGCCGGGCCCTCCACCTCGACGGCCTTGCCGCACTTGCGGCAGACCAGGTGATGGTGGTGGTCCCCGGTGGAGCACCGGCGGTAGACGGACTCGCCGTCACTGGTGCGCAGCACGTCGACCTCGCCGGCGTCCGCGAGGGACTGGAGGGTGCGGTAGACGGTGGTCAGGCCCACGGAGTCGCCACGGTGCTTGAGCATGTCGTGGAGCTCCTGGGCGCTGCGGAACTCGTCCACCTCGTCCAGCGCCGCCGCGACCGCGGCCCGCTGCCGGGTGGATCGTCCTCGTACTGGCGCGGTATTCATCTCGCCAGGCGCAGTCGCCACCGGTTCCTCCTCGTATAGGCCTGCGGCCATTGTGCCAGCCCGCTAGACCTTCACATCGTCGCGCGTGCAGACCGCTTCGGCCGCGAGCGCGGCTTTGGCCCGGCGCCGGGCCAGAGGGGCGGAGAGGGCGGTCATGACGATGAAGACGCCGATCGCGAGCAGCACGATCGTCGCGCCCGAGGGCACGTTGATGTAGTAGGTGGCCGCAGTGCCGGTCAGCGAGACGGTCACGCTGATGGCCATGGCCAGGCCCAGCGTGGCCGCGAAGCTGCGGGTGAGGCGCTGGGCGGCCGCGACCGGGATCACCAGCATCGCGCTGACCAGCAGCAGGCCGACGATGCGCATCGCGACGGTGACGGTGACGGCGGCGGTCACCGCGATCAGCAGGTTCAGGGCGCGCACGGGCAGGCCGGTGACCCGGGCGAACTCCTCGTCCTGGCAGACGGCGAAGAGCTGCCTGCGCAGGCCGATGGCCACGGCGAGGACGAACGCGGCGAGGATCGCCGTCGCGGTCACGTCCTCGGCGGCGACCGTGGTGATCGAGCCGAACATGGAGCCGAGCAGGCTGGCCGTCTGCCCGCCCCCGAGGTTGATGATCATGACGCCGCCCGCGAGGCCGCCGTAGAAGAGCATGGCGAGGGCGACGTCCCCGCTGGTCTTGCCGCGGGCTCGGATCAGTTCCATGCCGACGGCGCCGACGACGGCGACGAGGGTCGCCATCCAGACCGGGCTGGTCTGGAGCACGAAGCCGAGCGCGACACCGGTCATGGCGACGTGGCCGAGGCCGTCGCCCATGAGCGCCTGGCGGCGCTGGACGAGGTACGTGCCGATGGCGGGCGCCGTGATGCCGACCAGGGCCGCCGCGATCAGTGCGCGCTGCATGAAGGCGTAGTCGAGGATGTCCATCAGCTCAGCAGTCCCGTCCGCAGGGGCCCGGCGTCGTGCGCCGCGTGGGGGTGTACGTGGTCGTGGCCGGGCAGGGCGTGCTGCCCCACGGCCTCCGGGGGCGGGCCGTCGTGGACGACGCAGCCGTCGCGCAGGACGACGGCGCGGTCGATCAGGGGCTCCAGCGGGCCCAGCTCGTGCAGCACGAGCAGGACGGTGGAGCCGGCGGCGACCTGCGCGCGCAGGGCGCTCGCCAGGACCTCCTGGTTGGCGAGGTCCACGCCCGCCATCGGCTCGTCCATGATCAGCAGCTCGGGTTCGACGGCGAGTGCCCGGGCTATGAGCACGCGCTGGTGCTGGCCGCCGGAGAGGGCGTCCACCGAGACGTCGGCGTGCGAGTCCATGTCGACCAGGGCCAGGGCGTGCTCTATGGCGGCCCTGTCGGCCTTGCGCAGGAGGCCGAAGCGGGAGCGGGCGAGCCGGCCGGAGGAGACGACCTCGCGGACGGTGGCCGGGACGCCGCCGGCGGCGGTGGTGCGCTGGGGGACGTACCCGATGCGCGACCAGTTGCGGAAGCGCTTGAAGTCCGTGCCGAAGAGGCTGAGGGTTCCGTCGGTCAGCGGGACCTGGCCGACCACGGCGCGGACGGCCGTGGACTTGCCGGAGCCGTTGGCACCGAGCAGCGCGACGACCTCACCGCGGTGGACGGTGAGGTCGATCCCGCGCAGCACGGGGCGCGAGCCGAGCGAGGCCGTGGCCCCGCGCAGGGATATGACGGGCGGCTGGTCCGCTGCCTGTCCTGCTGTGGACTGCATGGCTCGCGCCTCCGTTGCTGCTGTCATCTACTTGGCTCCGAGCGCCTTCTGGAGGTTCTTCAGGTTGGACCGCATGACCTCGAAGTAGTCAGCGCCCTGGGACGTGTCGGTGATTCCTTCGAGCGGGTCCAGAACATCGGTCTTCAGGCCGGTGTCCGTCGCCAGGGTCTTGGCCGTCTTGTCGCTGGCCAGGGTCTCGAAGAACACGGTGGTGACATTGTCCTTCTTCGCGACGGCCTGAAGATCCTTCATCCGGGCCGGGCTCGGCTCGGACTCGGGGTCGACGCCGGAGATGCCCTCCTGGTCGAGGCCGTAGCGCTCGGCGAGGTAGCCGAAGGCGGAGTGGGTGGTGATGAAGGTCCTGGAGGCGGTGTTCTTCAGGCCGTCCTTGAACTCCGTGTCCAGCGCGGTCAGTTTGCCGACGAGCTCGTCGGTGTTCTTCCTGTAGTCCGCGGCGTGGCCGGGGTCGGCCTTCTCCAGGGCGGCGCCGACGCCCTTGGCGATCTCCGCGTACTTGACGGGGTCGAGCCAGACGTGCGGGTCCTTGCCGCCCTCGCCCTGGCTGTGGTCGTGGCCCTCGCCCTCGGCGTGGCCCTCCTCGGCGCCGTGGTCGTGGCCGGAGGAGCCGTGGGCCTCCAGTGCGGTCAGGGTCGCGGCGTCGACGACGTTCTTCACGCCGGACTGGGCGACGGCCTTGTCGACGGCGGGCTGCAGGCTCTTGAGGTAGAGGACCACGTCGGCCTCGCCGAGCTGCGCGGTCTGCTTCGGTGTGATCTCCAGGTCGTGCGGTTCGACGCCGGGCTTGGTCAGGCCGTCGACCTTCACGTGGTCCTTGCCGATCTGCTCGGCGACGAACTGCAGGGGGTAGAACGACGCCGTCACGCCGACCTTGCCGTCCTTGCTGCCGCCGGCGCCGCCGGCTCCGGAGCAGGCGGTCAGGGCCGTGGCGCCGAGGGCGACGGCTCCGGCGAGGGCGGCGGTGGGTATGAGGCGTCGTACGTTCATGACATCCATTTTCATCAAAGATGGAAACGATTGTCAAAAACCCAGGTGGGAGGCCTGGGCGGGCGGGCCTGGAAGGGGAACCGATTTGAAAGGGGGGGTGCGGGCGCCGGTAATCTAAAGACTTCGCCGTTCGTCCTCGTAATGAAGAGAGCACCGTGGCCGCCGACAAGATCGAAACCATCGTCAGCCTGAGCAAGCGCCGTGGCTTCGTTTTCCCGTGCAGTGACATCTACGGCGGCTCCAAGGCCGCCTGGGACTACGGTCCGCTCGGTGTCGAGCTCAAGGAGAACATCAAGCGCCAGTGGTGGAAGGCCATGGTCACCGGGCGCGAGGACATCGTCGGCCTCGACTCTTCCGTGATCCTGGCCCCCGAGGTCTGGGTGGCCTCCGGCCATGTCGCCACTTTCTCGGACCCGCTGACCGAGTGCACCTCCTGCCACAAGCGCCACCGCGCGGACCACCTTGAAGAGGCGTACGAGGCCAAGCACGGCCGTCTGCCCGCCAATGGTCTCGCCGACATCAACTGCCCCAACTGTGGTGTGAAGGGCCAGTTCACCGAGCCGAAGCAGTTCTCCGGCATGCTGGAGACCCACCTCGGCCCGACCCAGGACACCGGCTCGAAGGCGTACCTGCGCCCCGAGACCGCCCAGGGCATCTTCACCAACTTCGCCCACGTGCAGACCACCTCGCGCAAGAAGCCCCCGTTCGGCATCGCGCAGGTGGGCAAGTCCTTCCGCAACGAGATCACTCCGGGCAACTTCATCTTCCGCACGCGCGAGTTCGAGCAGATGGAGATGGAGTTCTTCGTCAAGCCGGGCGAGGACGAGCAGTGGCAGGAGTACTGGATGCAGGAGCGGTGGAACTGGTACCGCGACCTCGGCATCCGCGAGGAGAACATCCGCTGGTACGACCACCCGAAGGAGAAGCTGTCCCACTACTCGAAGCGCACTGCCGACATCGAGTACCGCTTCAACTTCGGCGGCAACGAGTTCTCCGAGCTCGAAGGCGTCGCCAACCGCACCGACTTCGACCTCAAGGCGCACTCCGCGGCCTCCGGCCAGGAGCTCGTGTACTTCGACCAGGAGACGAAGGAGAAGTACACCCCGTACGTCATCGAGCCGGCGGCCGGTGTGAACCGCGCCATGCTCGCCTTCATGCTCGACGCGTTCAACGAGGACGAGGCCCCCAACGCCAAGGGCGTCATGGAGAAGCGCACCGTGATGCGCTTCGACCCGCGCCTGGCCCCGGTCAAGGTCGCCGTCCTGCCGCTGTCCCGTAACGCGCAGCTGTCGCCGAAGGCCAAGGGCCTCGCCGCCGACCTGCGCAAGTTCTGGAACATCGAGTTCGACGACGCGGGCGCCATCGGCCGCCGCTACCGCCGCCAGGACGAGATCGGTACGCCGTTCTGCGTCACCGTCGACTTCGACACCCTGGACGACAACGCGGTGACCGTGCGCGAGCGCGACACCATGAAGCAGGAGCGCGTCTCCCTGGACCAGATCCAGACCTACCTCGGCAGCCGCCTGCTCGGCTGCTAGGTCCTGCCGCACGAAGACCGGTGGCCCGGTGCGCTCGCAGCGCACCGGGCCACCGGTCTTTTCGCGGGGCGGGCCCGGATCAGGAGGCCGCTGCCGCCTGGGCCGCCGCCTCGGCCGCGCGGCGCTCGCCCTCGGCCTTGGACCGCTTCCCGTACATGGCGGTCCATACGCCGAGTGCGCCCAGCACCCCGTAGATCATGATCGGGCTGACCGCCACCATGGTCTTGGTGTCCAGCGTGTAGGCGAGGAGGACGCGGACGAGGGCCTCGGTGACGTAAGCGAGGCCCCACACCAGCGTCATCCGGTTCATCGTGGTGCGGAAGCCCTCGTACTGCCACAGGCCGTTCCACCAGGCGGTGCTCTCCGGGGTGCCGTCGGTGGCGAACTTGCGGCCGAAGTAGAACATCAGCGGGCGCGGCGCGAGCAGCGTCCCCAGGCAGAGCAGCCCGAAGAGCCCGGTGACCCCCGAGTCCTTGATGAGCAGGGCGCGGGCCGAGTGCGCGCCGACGAGCGAGACGACGGCGGTGATCACCAGGAACACCAGGGTGACGACGGCGAACTCGTCGAGCTTGCGCCGCCAGGCCAGGCTGATGACGCTGTCGAGCACCGGCCAGGTGCTGCTGAGCAGCAGCGCGGAGAACTCGCTCCAGCCGTGGTCCTCGGTAAGCACGTTGTACGTGATGACCGGCGCGACCACGTTGAGCCCGATGGTCAGGATCCAGCCGAGGGCGGCGGCGCCGCCCGAGCGCTCCGGAGGTGCCGGCTGTGCGTCGTGAGTTGGCGGAGTGGACAAGGTTCCCCCCTGGAACGTGCCTGATGAAGTGTGCGGTAGGGGGACCGTAAGGAGCTTGACGGGACGCGAACAACCAAAACGCGGCCAAAATGATCATCAAGTTGACCGGACTGACGGATTCCGGACGGCTTCCGGCCGGTGGTGGCCCCGCGTCAGGCGCGCAGGCCCCGGATCACGAGGGCGGTGACCGCCTCGAACTCGGTGATGATCGTCGGCGAGAGCCAGTCGGCTGCGTACTGCGGGTCGTGGAAGCGGCCGGTGGCGTCGAACACCGCGCGGGCCGCCGCCGGCACATCGTCGGCGGCGAGCGAGCCCGCCGCGACGCCCTCGGCGATGATCCGGCCCAGCTGGTCGATCAGCTCGGTCAGGTGCGCGTCCACCACGCCGCTGTTCTCGGCGAGCAGCACGGTGTAGGTGGCGAACAGTTCCGGGTCGTCGCCCGCCTTGTGGCGCTTGGCCTCGAAGAGGGCCTCCAGCCATGCCTCCAGCTTGGAGGGGGCGCTCCCGGTGGGGGCCGAGGCGATCTCCTCCAGCATGACCACGCTCCTGGCGAGCCAGCGGTCCGTGACGGCCTCGCGCAGCGCCGCCTTCGACGGGAAGTGCCGGTACACGCTGCCGTGGCTGACGCCCAGGGCGCGGGCCACGTCCACCACGGTCGCCTTGGTGGGACCGAAGCGGCGCAGCACCTCCTCGGTGGTCGCGAGGATGCGCTCGGGAGTCAGGGGCTCGGCAGCAGCGGGAGGCATGGGTACGACCGTACCGTCAGCTCAGTGCTCACTGTCGAGGTGGGCCATCTGGGCCGCCGGGTACCTCTCGCCGGCCGCGGCGCCGGCCGGGACGGCCTCCTCGACGGCGGCCAGGTCGGCGGCGTCGAGGGAGACGTCCATGGCACCCAGTGCCTCGGCGAGCCGGTCCCGGCGCCGGGCGCCCACCAGCGGCACGATGTCGACCCCGTGCCGCGGCCCCTGCGCGAGCACCCAGGCGATCGCGGTCTGGGCGACGCTCACGCCCTTGCCCTCGGCCACCTTGCGCAGCGCCTCCACCAGGTCGAGGTTCCGGTCGAGGTTGCCGCCCTGGAAGCGGGGGCTCATGCCGCGGAAGTCGCCCGGGGCCAGTGCGCGGTCGCGGGTGAAGTGGCCGCTGATCAGGCCGCGGGACAACACCCCGTACGCCGTGATCCCTATGCCGAGCTCGCGGGCGGTCGGCAGGATCTCGGCCTCGATGCCGCGGGAGATCAGCGAGTACTCGATCTGGAGGTCGGAGATCGGGGCCACTGCGGCGGCCCGGCGCAGGGTGTCCGCGCCGACCTCCGAGAGCCCGATGTGGCGCACGTGCCCGGCCTCGACGGCCTCGGCGATGGCCCCGACGGTCTCCTCGATCGGCACGTCCGGGTCCACGCGCGCGATCCGGTAGATGTCGATGTGGTCCCGGCCGAGCCGCTGGAGCGAGTAGGCCAGGAAGTTCTTGACGGCCTCCGGCCGGCCGTCGTAACCGGTGAAGCCGCCCTCGACCGTGCGCAGCGCGCCGAACTTGACGCTGGTCAGCGCCCGCTCGCGGGCCTCGGCGGGCGCCGTGCGCAGGGCCTCGTTGATCAGCAGTTCGTTGTGCCCCATGCCGTAGAAGTCGCCGGTGTCCAGCAGCGTGTGCGTGCCGTCGGGGGTGGCGTCCAGATAGGCGTGGATGGTCGCGACGGACTCGGCGCGGTCCGCCTCCCCGTAGAGGGCGGACATCCCCATGCAGCCCAGCCCCAGCGGGAAGACGGTGGGGCCGGTGCTGCCAAGAGTGCGACGGTCGGCGGTCACGTAGGTGCTCTCGTTCTTCGTCATGCAACGAGAATGGCATGACGAGTGACAGATTTCAATATCTGTCACTCGTCAGTGTTAGGCGAGGGTCCGCAGCACCAGGGCGGCCGCCGCGACCAGGGTCAGTACGGCCGCCGGCGCCAGCTCGTAGTCCTTGACCCGGAGGTGGCTGATGACCGCGCCGATGAAGTAGAGGGTCACGCCGATGGCTGCGGCCACGCCGAGCGGAGTCACCCACAGGCCGGCCACCAGGCCGATCGCGCCCGCGGCCTTGAGTGCGGCCAGACGCGGCAGCCACGAGTCCGGGACCTGGACCTTCTGCATGCTCGCCACGATCTGGTCGTTGCGCTGGAGGGTGAAGGTGGCCGAGGCGGTGAGGACGAGGGCGAGCAGGACGCCGACGGCGGCATAGGCGATGAACATGAAGATCTCCAACGGTCGGTGATGTGAAATCATTGAATAGCATCAACGATATCCCCAATTCAATCATTTCCTGGTTGCTACGATGTGGACCATGACGGCAGATCAGGACGGACCGCACCCTCCCCAGCGGCTGGGCCTGCTGCTGGCCTGGCACGGATCGGTCACCCAGACGCGGATGAAGCGGGCACTCGGTGCGGCCGGGCTCACCCCGCGGCACGCGATGACGCTGATGCACCTGGAGGGCGGCCCCATGAGCCAGCGGGCGCTCGCCGAGCGGCTGGAGGTGGACCCGAGCGTGCTCGTCGGGATCCTGAACGACCTGGAGGGCGAGGGCCTGGCCGAACGCCGCCGGGACCCGGCCGACCGCCGCCGTCACAACGTGGCCATCACCGACGCCGGAGAAACGGCCCTCCACATGACGAACACCGCCCTCGACGAGGTCGAGAGCGGCATCTTCGCGGGCCTGTCTGCCGCGGAACGCGACCTCCTGCGCGGCCTCCTCGACCGGGTCAACACCTCGGCCGAGGACTTCAACTGCGGCGAGTAGCCACCAGGAAGAGGCGACCTAGCCGCGCGGCGAACCCGTCGTCGTCGCGGTGGTGCCGACCGCGTCCTCCAGGGTGCGGGCGGTCCGTTCCGCCGTCGCGCGGGCCCATGTACCGCTCGTCGCCGCGCCCACGACCAGGACGAGCAGCCCGCAGACCGTGATGATCCACCAGGCCGGCTGGGCCGCCGCGGAGAAGTCCGCGCCGCTCGCCAGCCCGGCCGCCAGCACCGAGCCGATCACCGCGACGCCCAGGGTGCCGCCGGTCTGCCGGCTGGTGGAGGCGATGGCGGCCGCGACCCCGGCCTGGGAGCGCGGCATCCCGGACACCGCCGTATTGGTGATCGGCGCGTTCACCATGCCGAAGCCGAGCCCGAACAGCATGTACCCGGTGAACAGGAGCGGGTTGGACGTCTCGGCCTCGAACAGGGCGAACAGCAGCCCGCTCGCCGCCATCGACACCCCCGCGATCAGCAGGCAGATCCGCGGCCCGCGGCTGCCCACCAGCCGCCCGGCCAGCGGGGCGAACAGGACGGTCAGGCCGGCCATCGGCAGCATGTAGAGCCCGGCGTGCAGGGCACTGAGCCCCCGTACGTCCTGGAGGTACAGCGTGTTCAGGAAGAGGAAGCCGGCCAGCCCGGCGAAGGCGCTGATCGCGATCACGGTCGACCCGCTGAAGGGCGCGCTCCGGAAGAACCGGAGATCGATCAGCGGCTCCTCGCAGCGGGGCTCGTGGATCAGCAGCCCCAGGAACGAGGCGACGGCCACCACCGCGCACCCCATGATCAGCGGCGAGCGCCACCCGGCGGCCGGCGCCTCGATGATCCCGTACGTCAGACTGCCCAGCAGGGCGATGACCAGTACCTGCCCCAGCGGGTCCGGGCGGCGCGGCCGGGCCGCCCGGGACTCGGGGATGTGCCGCAGGGTCAGCGCGAACGCCGCCAGCCCGATCGGCAGGTTGATCAGGAAGATCGAGCGCCAGCCCACGGAGTCCACCAGCACCCCGCCGATCAGGGGCCCCGCCGCCATGGAGATGCCCCCGACCGCCCCCCACACACCGATGGCCCGGGCCCGCTCCGCGGGATCGGTGAAGGTGTTGGTGATGATCGACATCGCCACCGGATTGAGCATCGCGCCGCCCACCGCCTGCACCATCCGGAAGACGATGAGCCAGTCGAGGCTCGGGGCGAGCGAGCAGAGCAGGGAGCCGCCGGTGAAGGCCACCAGACCGGCCACGAACACCTTCCTGCGCCCGATCCGGTCGGCCGTGGAGCCCGCGAGCATGAGCAGCGAGGCCAGCACGAGGGTGTACGCGTCGATGCTCCACTGCAGCCCCGCGACAGAGGCGTCCAGGTCGCGGCGCATCGAGGGCAGAGCGACGTTGAGCACGGTGTTGTCGAGGCTGACGATCAGCAGGCTCATGCAGCAGATCGCGAGGACGAGCGTGCGCTGCCGGGGACTCGGCTCGATCATGCGCCGATGCTACGTCCCCCGCACCCCCTCGGCATGCGGGACAATGGGCGGATGACCACGCTCCCTCCGCCTCTCGCGATCGGCCCGCACACCGTGCAGCCCCCGGTGGTGCTCGCACCCATGGCCGGCATCACCAATGCCCCGTTCCGGACCCTCTGCCGGGAGTTCTCGGGCGGCAAGGGGCTGTTCGTGAGCGAGATGATCACGACCCGCGCCCTGGTCGAGCGCAACGAGAAGACCATGCAGCTGATCCACTTCGACGAGACCGAGAAGCCTCGCTCGATTCAGCTGTACGGGGTGGACCCGGCCACGGTCGGCAAGGCGGTCCGCATGATCGTCGAAGAGGACCGCGCCGACCACATCGACCTCAACTTCGGCTGCCCGGTCCCCAAGGTGACCCGCAAGGGCGGCGGCTCGGCCCTCCCCTACAAGCGGAACCTGCTGCGCGCGATCCTGCGCGAAGCCGTCGCGGGCGCCGGTGACCTGCCGGTCACCATGAAGATGCGCAAGGGCATCAACGACGACCACCTCACCTACCTCGACGCCGGCCGGATCGCCGTTGAGGAGGGGGTCACCGCGATAGCCCTGCACGGCCGGACCACCGCCCAGCACTACGGCGGCACCGCCGACTGGGACGCCATCGCGCGGCTCAAGGAGCACGTGCCGGAGATCCCGGTGCTCGGCAACGGCGACATCTGGTGCGCCGAGGACGCGCTGCGCATGGTCCGCGAGACCGGCTGCGACGGCGTGGTCGTGGGACGCGGCTGCCTGGGGCGGCCGTGGCTGTTCAACGACCTGGTGGCGGCCTTCGAGGGGCGCCCCGAGGACTTCCGCAAGCCCACCCTGCGCGAGGTGGCCACCACCATGCACCGCCACGCGCAGCTGCTGGGGGAGTGGATCGGCGACGAGGCGCGCGGGGTGATCGACTTCCGTAAGCACGTGGCCTGGTACCTCAAGGGCTTCTCGGTGGGCTCCGAGATGCGCAAGAAGCTCGCGGTCACCTCTTCCCTGGCCGAGCTGGACGCTCATCTGAGCGAGCTCGATCTGGATCAAGCATGGCCGGAGAGCGCGGACGGGCCTCGCGGTCGGACGTCCGGAAACAACCGAGTTGTCCTGCCGGACGGCTGGCTGAAGGACCCGTACGACTGCGCGGGTGTGAGCGAGGACGCTGAACTGGACACCTCCGGAGGCTGACAAATCGCCCTCCGTGGTGCGTGATATACGCCACGCATGGGAAGGGTTTCGCTCAGATGAGCACAGAAGTCACGGGTAAGACTTTCAAAGGGTGGCACTGGGTGCCACCCTTTGTGCGTTCAAGACTTGAACGCAAATGTATCGATGATCGCTCATCCGGGCGTGATCAGGCCTCAGGAGCCCCCTCACCCTTCGGGATGTGAAGGCTCTTCGTACTTTCTGATTACCCATGAGTTACTTTCGATCTGCTGGCGCACGGGTGGTTACAGCCGTATGACGACCAAGTGGACGTACCCAGAAGCCTTTGATCTGGGTATGTTCCTGGCCGTCAGGGCAGCCACCGAGCCTCGAGGAGTCGAGACCCGTGTCGGAAAACAAAGATCAGAAGTTCGTCTACGACTTCACCGAGGGCAACCGCGACCTCAAGGACCTTCTCGGCGGCAAGGGAGCCAACCTCGCCGAGATGACCAACCTTGGTCTGCCGGTCCCTCCCGGCTTCACCATCACCACCGAGGCCTGCAAGGTCTACCTCGAGAGCGGCACGGCCCCGGCCGCGCTGCGCGAAGAGGTCAGCGCCCACCTTGCCGCCCTCGAGGCGAAGATGGGCAAGAAGCTCGGACAGTCGGACGACCCGCTGCTGGTCTCCGTGCGCTCCGGTGCGAAGTTCTCGATGCCCGGCATGATGGACACCGTCCTGAACATCGGCCTCTCCGACGAGTCCGTGACCGGCCTTGCCTCCCAGGCCGGTAACGAGCGCTTCGCGTGGGACTCGTACCGCCGCCTCATCCAGATGTTCGGCAAGACCGTGCTGGACGTCGACGGCGAGCTCTTCGAGGAAGCCCTCGACGAGGCCAAGGCCGCCAAGAAGGTCACCGTCGACACCGACCTCGACGCCGCCGACCTGAAGAAGCTGGTCACCCGCTTCAAGAAGATCGTCGCCAAGCAGGCCGGCCGCGAGTTCCCGCAGGACGCCCGCGAGCAGCTCGACCTTGCCGTCGAGGCCGTCTTCAACTCGTGGAACACCGACCGCGCCAAGCTCTACCGCCGCCAGGAGCGCATCCCGAGCGACCTGGGCACCGCGGTCAACATCTGCTCCATGGTCTTCGGCAACCTCGGCCCCGACTCCGGCACCGGCGTCGCCTTCACCCGCGACCCCGCCAGCGGCCACGCGGGCGTCTACGGCGACTACCTGCAGAACGCCCAGGGCGAGGACGTCGTCGCGGGTATCCGCAACACCGTGCCGCTCGCGGACCTGGAGGTCATCGACAAGGCCTCGTACGACCAGCTCATGACGATCATGACGACGCTGGAGACCCACTACAAGGATCTCTGCGACATCGAGTTCACCATCGAGCGCGGCCAGCTGTGGATGCTCCAGACCCGTGTCGGCAAGCGCACCGCCGGCGCCGCCTTCCGCATCGCCACCCAGCTCGTCGACCAGGGCCTGATCGACGAGGCCGAGGCCCTCCAGCGCGTCAGCGGCCACCAGCTGGCCCAGCTGATGTTCCCGCGCTTCGACGAGGGCGCCAAGACCACCCTGCTCGGCCGCGGTATCGCCGCCTCCCCGGGCGCGGCGGTCGGCAAGGCCGTCTTCGACTCCTACACGGCCGTCAAGTGGTCCCGCTCCGGCGAGAAGGTCATCCTGATCCGCCGCGAGACCAACCCGGACGACCTGGACGGCATGATCGCCTCCGAGGGCATCCTGACCTCGCGCGGCGGCAAGACCTCGCACGCCGCCGTCGTCGCCCGCGGCATGGGCAAGACCTGTGTCTGCGGCGCCGAGGAGCTCGACGTCGACACCAAGCGCCGCCGCATGACGGTCGGCGAGACGGTCATCGAAGAGGGCGACGTCGTCTCCATCGACGGCTCCACCGGCAAGGTCTACCTCGGTGAGGTACCCGTCGTACCGTCCCCGGTCGTCGAGTACTTCGAGGGCCGCATGCACGCCGGCGCCGACGACGCCGACGAGCTCGTCGCCGCCGTCCACCGGATCATGGCCTACGCGGACCGCGTCCGCCGCCTGCGCGTGCGCGCCAACGCCGACAACGCCGAGGACGCGCTGCGCGCCCGCCGCTTCGGCGCCCAGGGCATCGGCCTGTGCCGCACCGAGCACATGTTCCTCGGCGAGCGCCGTGAACTGGTGGAGCGACTGATCCTCGCGGACACCGACGAAGAGCGCGAGGCGGCACTCAGTGCCCTCCTGCCGCTGCAGAAGAAGGACTTCGTCGAGCTGTTCGAGGCGATGGACGGCCTGCCCGTCACCGTCCGCCTCCTGGACCCGCCGCTGCACGAGTTCCTGCCCGACATCACCGAGCTGTCGGTGCGCGTCGCCCTCGCCGAGTCCCGCAAGGACCACAACGAGAACGACCTGCGCCTGCTCCAGGCCGTGCACAAGCTGCACGAGCAGAACCCGATGCTGGGTCTGCGCGGTGTCCGCCTCGGCCTGGTCATCCCCGGCCTGTTCAAGATGCAGGTCCGGGCGATCGCCGAGGCCGCCGCGGAGCGCAAGAACGCCAAGGGTGACCCGCGCCCCGAGATCATGGTCCCGCTCGTCGGCACCGTCCAGGAGCTGGAGATCGTCCGCGACGAGGCCGACCAGGTCATCGCCGAGGTCGAGGCCGCGACCGGCACCGACCTCAAGCTGACCATCGGCACGATGATCGAGCTGCCGCGCGCCGCCCTGACGGCCGCCCAGATCGCCGAGGCCGCGCAGTTCTTCTCCTTCGGCACGAACGACCTGACCCAGACGGTGTGGGGCTTCTCCCGCGACGACGTCGAGGCCAGCTTCTTCACCGCCTACCTGGAGAAGGGCATCTTCGGGGTCTCGCCCTTCGAGACCATCGACAGGGACGGCGTCGGCTCCCTCGTCCGCCACGCGGTCAAGCAGGGCCGGGCCACCCGCCCCGACCTCAAGCTCGGCGTCTGCGGTGAGCACGGCGGCGACCCCGAGTCCGTCCACTTCTTCCACGAGGTAGGCCTCGACTACGTCTCCTGCTCGCCCTTCCGGATTCCGGTGGCGCGCCTTGAGGCCGGCCGTGCGGCCGCCGAGGCGAAGGGCAGCGACAGCCGCTGACCCACGGCCCGCCAAGGGCCCCATAGACCGCGCCTGTCCCCGGGTTCCCTGACGGCCCGGGGGCGGGCGCGCCTATTTTTGTTGTTCAACAAATCTTTACGCCAGCAGGCGGTGGACGGATCCCCACCCGTCCACCGCCGCTGTCATTCTGCCGGGCACGTCGGCGCTTCCCGGTGCGACCGACCGCCAGGCCCCGCAAAGCCCCCCACGGCCTTCGCGGAGCGTTTCGGTCGCACCGGAGTGTGCCCGGCGGAGTACAGGATTTCGGTTGTCACGCCCCCGCCGAAAGGGGTTTCAACTGTGGCCGAAAGGGCGTGGTGACAACGTGTGACGGCATGCATACTCATGGAGCGGGGGGATTGCGGTTGCACAGGTGGGGGTTCGGTGCTGCGTATCCATTTCACTGGAGTGGACCTGGCACGCGTACGGATGGCAGGGCGTCCCGATGCGTTGTGGGAAACGATTCTGAGCTTTCACCGCTTAAGAGACCGGCGCGATGCCCGGTTGTTCGGTGAATGGCGTACGGAAACCCGGAGCAGGTTGAATAGTGAAACACGCACGCTCGGTATGCTCATACCGAGTCGTGGCTATTTCCCCGATTTCTTAACCCCTGTGGAGGGGCAGTACGGGTGGGACGTGGGCCTCGACGCGCTGCGCGGGATCCGTCCCGAGCGCATGCGGCGCGAGCTGCAGCTGCTGGGCGCCGGTGCGCCGATGACCCCGCGGCTACGGGAGTTCATGGACGCCGGTGAGAAGCAGCTGCCGCGGCTCATGGGCGAGCTCCGCGCGTACCACCGGGCCGCCGTGGAGCCGTACTGGACGCATATCCAGGCCCAGATCGAGGCCGAGCGCGCCGCGCGCGGCCGGGCCCTGCTGGACGGCGGCGCGGACGAGCTGCTGGACTCGCTGCCGCCCATGCTGCGCTGGCGGGCCCCGGTGCTGGAGTGCGACTACCCCGTGGACCGTGACGTACGGCTGCGGGGGCGCGGGCTGCTGCTCCAGCCCTCCTTCTTCTGCCGGCGCACCGCGGTGACCCTGCACGATCCGGAGCTGCCGCCGGTACTGGTCTACCCGGCCGCCGCGCAGCTGGCCTCGGCGCCGGCAGGGGGTGAGGCGGCGCGGCCCGTGGAGGAGCAGCGCCAGCGCACCCTGGGCAAGCTGGTCGGGCACACCCGCTCGGTCGTGCTGCGGGCCATAGGGGACGGAGCGACCACCAGCGAGCTGGCCCGCCGGGCCGGGGTCTCGCTGGCCTCCGCGAGCCAGCACGCGTGCGTGATGCGGGAGGCGGGGCTGGTGACCACGCTGCGGCGGGGGAACGCGGTGCTGCACACGGTGACTCCGCTGGGGGCTGCGCTGCTGAAGGGTGGGGCCGTGGCCTCATGACGGTGGCCGCACCTCGGTGGGATGAACCCGTCGGGGTGCGGCCGGTTGTGCGGGTGCGGCGCCGTTGCGTGGGCGCTGCCCCCGGGCCCCCGCGCCTCAAACGCCGACGGGGCCGGAAGAGCGGGGCTGGCTGTGGGTCAGGTGCGGAAGGGGCCCGTCACCTCGTAGGTGATGCCGCCGGACGAGCTGCCGCTCGTACCGCGCTGGCTGGAGAAGTAGAGCCGGTTGCCGGCGGGCGAGAAGGCCGGGCCGGTGATCTCGGAGGAGGACTGGCCGGTGATCCGCAGGAAGGGCGCCACCACGTCGTCCGGGGTGATCACGCAGATCTCCATGTTGCCGCCGTCCTCGGCGACGTACAGGTCGCCGTACGAGGACCCGGTGACGTTGTCGACGCCGGTCAGCGGGGCCGCGCCGCCGGGCACGAGCGAGTCGTCGTAGGCCAGCTCGTACGTGTTGTTCGTGAGGTTCAGCTGCCAGACCCGGTTGTCGCCCTTGGTGGTGAACCAGACGGTGTCGTTGGCGTAGTGGCAGCCCTCGCCGCCGTTGAACTTCTTCGAGCCCGAGACCTGGCTGCGGGTCGCGGTCGGCGAACCGTCCGGGTCCGGGACGTTCTGCCAGGTGAAGGAGCCGGAGGTGGCGGTGCCGGCCTTCAGGACCTGGAGGGTGCCGGAGGAGAGGTTGCCCCAGGTGGCCGGGATGAAGCGGTAGAAGCAGCCGTTGGTCTCGTCCTCGGTCAGGTAGATCACCTGGCGCACCGGGTCGGCGGCGGCCGCCTCGTGCTTGAACCGGCCCATCGCAGGGCGCTGCACGGCCGCGTTCACCCCGTACGGGTCGGTCTCGTAGACGTAGCCGAGGCTTACCTCCTCGCAGGACAGCCAGGTGTTCCAGGGGGTCTTGCCGCCCGCGCAGTTCTGCCGGGTGTCGGACAGGATGCGGTAGGCGCCGGTGATGGTGCCGGAGGAGCTGAACTTCACCGCGCTCGCGCCGCCGGAGGGGTTGATCTCCGAGTTGGACACGTAGATCCAGCCCGAGCCGTCGACGAAACACGCACCGCCGTCGGGGGCGCTGTGCCAGGTGTACGAGGTGCCGCTGACGGTCTGGCCCGAGCGGGCGATGACCCGGCTGGTGAAGCCGCTGGGGAGCATGATGCCGTTGGCGTCGGCCGCGCCGAGCGCCCCGTAGGGTCCGGCACCCGGCTGGGCGGGGGCGGCGTAGGCGGCCCCGTGCATCAACGTGCCGCCGAAGGCGGCGGCCGACGAACCGATCACTGCGCCGCGCAGGAAGGTACGACGTTCCACGGTCACTCCTGTGGGAGGAAGGCCCCGCGGCCGGTCGGACGCGGGGTCGCACGCGTGGAGGAACCTAGGAGGTGCCAGTTGCCGTGGCGCCAACTCCCCGTGACGCACGAGCGACCGCTCGACGTGCAATCCGCCGACCGCGCCACGGCGGGGCGCACCGCGGGACCTTCCGCCCTGGGCAGCAGGCTCCCGGTGGGGGAGGATGGTGCAGCAATGGACCACTTCGCCGCCGCCGACATCTCGGACCGTGCCGACCTCGCCGTCGTGCTGCGCCGCTTCTACACGGCCGCCTTCGCCGACCCGCGGATCGGGCCCTTCTTCACCGAGCTCGCGGGCACGGACCTGGAGGCCCACCTGCCCCGGATCACCGATTTCTGGGAGCGGGCCCTCTTCCGCACCGCCGGCTACCGGCGCGACGCCTTCGCCCCGCACGCCGCTCTGCACGCGGTGCGGGAGCTGACCGCCGCCGACTTCGGCCGCTGGGTGCAGCTGTGGAGGGCCGCGATCGACGGCCTGCACCGGGGGCCGAACGCCGAGCGGGCCAAGGGGCAGGGGGAACGGATCGCGCTGGCCCTCCACCAGCGGCTCGCCGGGCCCGGGGCCTCGCTCCAGGGCGAGGACACGGCCGGCTTCATCCCGCTGGCGGTACTGGAGCTGAGTCTCGTCTCCGTGGCCTGACCTGCTGTTTCGCAGGCCTGGCAAGAAAGTTCGAAGAAACTTCGCGGGGAGCGATGAGTTTCCCGGGCACCCGCGGTCTACCTCTCGAAAGCAACGGGCAGCACGCACCGGGCACCGCACACGAGAGAAGAGAGACCTCGATGTCCGCCACCATGATCTTCGTCAACCTGCCGGTCAAGGACCTGGACGCCAGCAAGGCCTTCTGGAGCAAGCTGGGCTACTCCTTCAACGCGCAGTTCACCGACGAGAACTGTGCCTCGATGGTCATCAGCGACACCATCGTCGCGATGCTCCTGACCGAGGCCCGCTACAAGGACTTCACCCACAAGGAGATCGCGGACGCCACGAAGACGTCCGAGGTGCTGCTCTGTCTGAGCGCCGAGAGCCGCACGGCGGTCGACGAGCTGGTGGACGGGGCCCTGGCGGCCGGCGCCACCGAACCCCGCCCCGCCCAGGACCACGGCGTCATGTACGGCCGTGCCTTCGACGACCTCGACGGCCACACCTGGGAGATCATGTGGATGGACCCGTCGATGGTCCAGGGCTGACGACATCACCGCCCGCGGTCACGAGGTTGCGGCGGTCCGCACCGGGTAGGTCCGGACCACCGTCTCCTCGTCGTCCAGGCAGCGCCCCGACTCCAGGTCGAAGCGCTGCTTCAGCAGCGGGGAAGCCACGAAGGGCCGGCCCCCCGCCGTCCCCACCAGCCCGCGCGAGAGCACGTGCGCCCCGGTGAAGGGGTCCTGGTTGCCGATGGCGTACGGGCGCCCCGCGCGGTCGACGAACACCGCGGCCTGGCTCCCGTCGGGCAGCAGCGCCGCCACCCCGCGCCCGGGGGTGAGCGAGGACAGCTCGCACACCGTCAGCCAGCCCTGCGCAACCTGCAGTTCCACGGTCATCGGACGGCTCCTCCTATGGTCAGGACGGCCAGGTCGGGCTTGACCTGGTCGCGCTCGGGGACGAACTTCACGGTCGGGTCGGGTGCGCCGGGCGCGTTGACGAAGGACACGAACCGGCGCAGCCGCTCCGGATCCTGGAGCGTCTCGGCCCATTCGTCCCGGTAGTGCGCCACGTGGTCGGCCATCAGGGCCTCCAGCTCCGCGCACAGCCCGAGCGAGTCGTGCACGACCACGTCCCGCAGGTGGGCCAGGCCCCCCTCCAGCCGCTCCAGCCAGGTGGAGGTCCGCTCCAGCCGGTCGGCGGTGCGGATGTAGAACATCAGGAACCGGTCGATCAGCCGGACCAGTTCCGCGTCCGACAGGTCCTGGGCCAGCAGGTCGGCGTGGCGCGGGGTGGCCCCGCCGTTGCCGCCCACGTACAGGTTCCAGCCACTCGCCGTCGCGATGACGCCGAAGTCCTTGCTCTGCGCCTCCGCGCACTCGCGGGCGCAGCCGGAGACCGCCGACTTGAGCTTGTGCGGCGCGCGCAGTCCCCGGTAGCGAAGCTCCAGGTCGATGGCCATCCGGACGCTGTCCTGGACCCCGTAGCGGCACCAGGTCTGCCCCACGCAGGACTTCACCGTGCGCAGGGCCTTCCCGTACGCGTGCCCGGACTCGAACCCGGCGTCGACGAGCCGCGCCCAGATCCGCGGGAGCTGGTCCACGCTCGCCCCGAAGAGGTCGATCCGCTGGCCGCCGGTGATCTTCGTGTAGAGGCCGAAGTCCCGGGCCACCTCGCCGATCACGATCAGCTTGTCGGGGGTGATCTCACCGCCGGGGATGCGCGGGACGACCGAGTAGGAGCCGTTGCGCTGCATGTTCGCGAGGAAGTGGTCGTTGGTGTCCTGGAGGGCGGCCTGCTCCCCGTCCAGGACGTAGCCGCTCGCGCCGAGGGTCGGGGCGAGCGAGGCGATGATCGAGCCGACGGTGGGCTTGCAGACCTCGCAGCCGTCGCCGCCGCGGGCCTCCGGGCGGCCGTGGCCGTCGAGGATCTCCTCGTACGAGGTCAGCCGGCGGGTGCGGACGATCTCGTAGAGCTCGGCCCGGGTGAAGGGGAAGCAGCCGCACAGCCCCTTGTCGGTGGCGGCGGGCAGCAGCTGGCCGATCACCTTGACACAGCTGCCGCAGCCGGTGCCCGCCTTGGTGCACTTCTTGACCTCGGTGAGGGTGGCGCAGGCCGCGATGGCCTTCTTGGTGACGTTGTGGCAGGAGCAGATCACCGCGTGGTCGGGGAGCGCGGACGGGCCGAGCGCGACCGGGGCGCCGACCCCGGCGGGCAGCACCAGCTGCTCGGGGGCCACGGGCGGGACGCTGCCGGTGAGCGGGCGCAGCAGCCCGTAGGAGTCCGCGTCGCCGACCAGCACCCCGCCGAGGAGGACCCCCTCGGGCGAGACGACCAGCTTCTTGTAGACCCCGGAGCGGGAGTCGGACCAGACGACGTCGAGGCTGTCCGGGGTGGCGCCGTGGGCGTCGCCGAAGGAGGCCACGTCCACACCGAGGAGCTTGAGCTTGGTGGAGAGGTCGGCTCCGGTGAACTCCTTCTCGCGGCCCAGCAGATCGTCGGCGGCCGTCTCGGCCATCTCGTAGCCGGGGGCGACCAGTCCGTAGACACGGCCGTCGACGGCGAGGGCGCATTCGCCGATGGCGTAGACGCGCGCGTCGGAGGTGCGGCAGCGGGCGTCGACCGCGATGCCGCCGCGCTCGCCGACGTCCAGTCCGGCGTCGCGGGCCAGCTGGTCGCGGGGGCGGACGCCGGCGGAGAAGACGACGAGGTCGGTGTCGACGGTGGAGCCGTCGGAGAGCCGCATTCCGCTGACATGGCCGTCCTCGCCGGTCACCACCTCCTGGGTGCCGACGCCGGTGTGGACGGTCAGCCCCATGGACTCGATGGTGCGCAGCAGGGCCGCGCCGCCGCCCTCGTCGACCTGTACGGGCATCAGGCGCGGGGCGAACTCGACGATACGGGTGGCCAGGCCCAGCCCCTGGAGGGCGCCGGCGGCCTCCAGCCCGAGGAGACCGCCGCCGACGACCGCGCCGGAGCCGCGGCTCTTCGCGTACTCCTCGATCGCGAGCAGGTCCTCGATCGTGCGGTAGACGAAGCAGCCGGGGGCGTCCTTGCCGGGGACCGGCGGCACGAAGGGATAGCTGCCGGTGGCGAGCACCAGGACGTCGTACGGGAACACCTGCCCGGACCGGGAGGTGACGGTACGGGCGGCCCGGTCGATGTGCTCGGCGGGGTCGTCGAGGTGGAGGGCGATACCGTGCTCCTCCATGAACCCGGCGGGCGTCATGGACAGGTCCTCGGCGGTGCTGCCGGAGAAGTACGAGGTCAGGTGCACGCGGTCGTAGGCGGGCCGGGGCTCCTCGCAGAGCACGGTGATCCGGTGCGTGGCGGTGACCCCGCGCTCGGCGAGTGCTTCGAGGTAGCGCTGGCCGACCATGCCGTGCCCGATGAGCACGATCGTGGGCAGGGGCTCGGTCATGTCAGTGGCCTCCGTCGTCGGTGAGCAGGTGGAACAGGTCGTGCGGTGATTCGTCGCCCTCCCAGGTGCGGGCGAGGGCCCCCACGGTGGAGAGCTCGCCGAGCAGTACGCCGCCGACGAGGCGGTCGCCCCGCAGGACGACCTTGCGGTAGGTGCGGCGGGTGGCGTCGGCGAGGCGGACCACGTCGTCGCCGGGCAGGGGGGTGGTCTCGCCGAAGGCGGCGAGATCGAGGGGCCCGTTCCCGCCGGTGCCCTCGCCGGTGGTGAGGGTGAGGCGGGTGAGGGCGCGGGTGCCGGTGTACTGCGTGGGCTCGCCGGTGAGGAGCGCGGCCAGGGTGTCGGCCTGCTCCAGGGCGGCGCCCGCGAGGCCGTACACCTGGCCGGCGTGTTCGGCGCAGTCGCCGATGGCGTGGATGCGGGGGTCGCTGGTGCGGAGGTGGTCGTCGACGACGATGCCCTTGCGGACCTCCAGTCCGGCGGCCTGGGCGAGGCCCGTGCGGGGGCGTACGCCGCAGGCGAGCACGACGACATCGGCCGTCAGGCGGTAGCCGTCGGCGAGCTCGACCCCGGTGACCTTGCGAGGGCCTGCCGAAGCGCCCGGGCGCGGGGCCGCCGCTGCTGGCTCCGCTGCCGGCTCCGCTGCCGGGGGCGCTGCCCCCGGACCCCCGCTCCTCAATCGCCGGAGGGGCTGGACTTCCAGGCCGCGGACCCGGCATTCCGTGTGGATCTCCACGCCGAGTGCGGTCAGGTGCGCGTGCAGAAGGGCGGAGGCGTCCGCGTCCAGCTGGCGCTCCATCAGCCGCTCGCCCTGCTGGGCCAGGACCACCTGCGCCCCCCGCGCGGCCAGCGCACGGGCCGCCGAGACGCCCAGCAGGCCCCCGCCGATCACCACCACGCGGACCCCGGGCCGCACGGCCGCCGAGAGCGCCAGGCAGTCGTCCATCGTGCGGAAGGCGTGCACCCCGTCCGGGAGGTCCCGCCCCTCGCGTTCGAACAGCCCGCGCAGCGGCGGGAGCACCGCGTTCGAACCCGTGGCCAGCACCAGCGTGTCGTACCGGGCCACCGTGCCGTCGTCGCAGCGCACGGCCCGCTCCGCGCGGTCCACGCGCACCGCCCGGACCCCGCGCCGCAGCGCCGGGCCGGGCGCCGGGAGGGCCGTCACCTCCGGGGCGTACCGGCCCGCGAGGACCTCGGCGAGCAGGACCCGGTTGTACGGCACGTGGGTTTCCTCGCCGAGGACGGTCACCGCCGCGGCCGGGCCGAGCCGCTGCGCGAGCCGCAGGCCCGCGAGGCCGCCGCCGATCACCACCACACGCTGTTCCGAGGTCATGCCACGAGCGTGCGCGGCCGCTGTTTCCCCACGGCATCGCCTCTGTTACCCGGACGGAACGCCGGCCTCAGCGCCCGGGTTAAGGGTCGGTGAGGCCTTCCTCAAGGCCGCCTTAAGGGTCATCAGGGCCGCCACCTGCGGCCTTAGCTTGATCCGTATGCGGAATGCGGTGGTGCGGGTGAGGGGCGGGATGCTGGCCGGTGCGGGGGTGGTGACCCTGCTCTGGGCGGCGCAGGTGCGGCCCTCTGCCCGGCCCGACGCGCTGTTCGCCACCGCCGCGCACCTGTCCGGCCTGCTCGCCGGGTACGGGGTGCTGGTGCTGCTGTTCCTGATGGCCCGGGTACCGGCCGTGGAGCACGGGGTCGGCGCCGACCGGCTCGCCCGCTGGCACGCCTTCGGCGGCCGGTACGTTCTGCTGCTCATCTTCGGGCACGGGCTCTTCGCCCTGCTCGGATACGCCGTGCACGAGGGAATCGACGTGGTCTCCGCCGTCCGGGAGCTGCTCGGTTACCCCGCGCTCGCCGCCGCCGCGGCCGGGACCGCCCTCCTGGCCGCGGTCGGTGTGACCTCCGCCCGGGCGGTACGCCGACGGGTGCCGCACGAAACCTGGCGCGGGGTGCACCTGCTCGTCTACCTCGCCGCCGCCCTCGCCTTCGGGCACCAGCTCGCCGGGCCCGATCTGGCCGTGGCCGCCTGGTTCTGGGCGCTCGCCCACACCGTGGTCGCCGTCCTGCTGATCTGGTACCGCGCCGTGGTTCCCGTACGGCAGGCCCTGCGGCACGCGCTGCGGGTCGCGGACGTCCGGGTCGAGGGGCCCGGGGTGGTCTCCGTCGTCGTCTGCGGACAGCACCTCGCGGAACTGCGTGCGGAGCCGGGCCAGTTCCTGCGCTGGCGGTTCCTCCAGCGGCGGCTGTGGCACACCGCCCTGCCGTTCTCGCTGTCCGCGCCCGTCCGCGGGAACGCCCTGCGGATCACCGTGAAGGGGCTCGGCGGCCACTCCCGCCGGATCCGCCGGCTGCGCCCCGGGACGCGGGTGCTGGCCACCGGGCCGTTCGGCGCGCTCACCGCCGCCCGGCGGACCCGGCCCAAGGTGCTGCTGATCGCGGGCGGGGTCGGGATCACCCCGATGCGGGCCCTGTTCGAGACGCTGCCCGGAGGCCCCGGGGACATCA
Source organism: Streptomyces sp. NPDC001549 (assembly GCF_042894025.1). Classification (NCBI taxonomy): domain Bacteria; kingdom Bacillati; phylum Actinomycetota; class Actinomycetes; order Kitasatosporales; family Streptomycetaceae; genus Streptomyces; species Streptomyces sp. NPDC001549. Next base: position 16,554 of record NZ_JBIAVJ010000002.1, on the reverse strand, counting down.
CCCTGCTCTACCGGGCCTGGGCCGAGGAGCACCTCGTGCTGCGGGCCGAGCTGGAGGCCATCGCCGCCGAGCGGCAGGCCGGTCTGCACTACCTGCTCGGGCCGTCCGGGGCGGCCTACGACCCCCTGGCCCCGCAGGCGCTGGCCGCACTGCTGCCCGACCTGGCCGAGCACGACGTGTACCTGTGCGGGCCGCCGGGGATGGCCGAGGCCACCCGGGCCGCGCTGCTGCGGGCCGGGGTGCCGGCCGGTCGTATCCATTCGGAGTGCTTCAGCTTCTGAGCCCCGTGCCCACGGCCCGCGTTCCCCGCGTTCCCCGTGCTTTCCGCGTTCCCCGAGGAGTCACCGCCCCATGCGACACCCGCTGCACGTCGCCCTCTCCGTACCCGTCGGGGCCGAGGCTCCTGCGGCGGCCGTGGCCCGGCACCGCAAGCCGCGGCGCCCCTCGCCGGTACGGGCCGCGCTGGCCGCGCTGGCCTGCGTACCGCCCGCGCGGCGGCTGGCGGCGGGGCTGGGGGCGGCCAGTGTGCTGGCCGCGAGCGTGCTGACGGCAGCCGTGGACCCGGCGGCCCCGGTGGCCCCGGACCGCGTGCCGGCCCGGCAAAGCTCAACCTTTGCGCAAGTTTCCGGGGATTGATGGTCGCTGCACCCAACTGCTCCATAAGGTCGAGCCGTGCCTGACATATCAACGACGATGATCATCGTCCTGTGCGTGGCCGCGGCCGCGGCCGGCTGGATCGACGCGGTCGTGGGCGGCGGCGGCCTGCTGCTCCTGCCCGCGCTCCTCCTCGGCCTGCCGAACGCCCACCCCGCCACCGTCCTCGGTACCAACAAGGCCGTGGCCATCGTCGGCACCGCCGGTGCGGCCGTGACGTACGCCCGCAAGGCCCCGGTGAACGTGAAGCTGGCCGTCCGCATCGGCCTGGCCGCGCTCGCCGGCTCGATGGGCGGTGCCGCGCTCGCGGGCGGCATCAGCAAGGACGCGCTCCGCCCGCTGATCATGGTGGTACTCGTGATCGTCGCGGGCGTCGTGATCTTCAAGCCGGGCTTCGGCACCGCCCCCTCGACCGCACCCGTCAGCCGGCAGCGGGTGCTGCTCGCCATCGGGCTCGCGGGCCTGGGCATCGGCTTCTACGACGGCCTCATCGGGCCCGGCACCGGCACCTTCCTGGTGCTCGCGCTCACGGCAGTGCTCCACCTCGACCTGGTCACCGCCTCCGCCACCGCCAAGATCGTGAACTGCTGCACCAACGGCGGGGCGCTCGCGATGTTCGCCTACCAGGGCATGGTGCTGTGGCAGCTGGCCGCGCTGATGGCGGCGTTCAACCTGGCCGGCGGCATGATCGGCGCCCGTATGGCGCTCAAGAAGGGCAGCGGCTTCGTCCGCGGCGTGCTGCTGACGGTGGTGGGCGCGCTGGTGCTCAAGCTCGGCTTCGAGCAGTGGGGCTAGTTGCACCCGGCCACAGCACTAGTACGTCCCGGTGAGGTGCGCGAAGACCACCACGTTGCCGCGGTAGCCCGTGCGCGGCGAGAAGCCGCCGCCGCAGGTGATCACCCGCAGCTCGGCGCGCGCCGAAGGCCCGTACACGCGGGTGTCGGGGAAGGCCTTGGCGTCGTACACCTCGACCGCGTGCACCGTGAACACCGCCGTACGGTCGTCCGCGCGCGGGATCTCGATGGAGGCCCCGCGGTGCAGCGCGCCCAGGTGGTAGAAGACCCCCGGCCCGGCTGCGTCGTCCACGTGCCCGGCGATGACGGCGGTGCCGGTGGCGCCCGGGGTGGTGCCGTCGCGGTACCAGCCGGCCAGGTCGCGCCGGTCCGGCGGCGGCACTTCGAGGCTGCCGCGCGGATCCAGTCCCAGCCCGGTCAGCGGGGCGTCGACCCGGATGGAGGGGATCCGGATCCGGGCCGGCGGGGAACCGGGGAGCGGGGCGATCCCGGGACCCACCACGCCGGCGGCGGTCAGTGACTCGGCCGCGGAGGGCAGCGGCGGTCCGACGGGCTCACGTGAACCGCTGGTCACGAGCCAGATGCCGACGCAGGCGGCGAGCGCGACGAGTCCGCCGTGGCGGGCGGTCGGGGTGCGGACGGCCCGGCCCGCCGTTCGCCCGGGGTGCGCTCCGGATCCGGGGCGGTCGCCGTTGGTGGTCCGGGGCTGGCGGTCGCGGCCCCGCGCGCCACCGAAATCGCCACCCATGTGTACCCCCTCGGCTTCCGTTTCGGGGTGACTGGCCGTCGCCCGGCCCCGCGAACGGGGGGACCTCGCGGGGCGGGCGACGGGGGACGGTACCGGTCGGACCGCGGCCGGAGCCGCGGTGGGCGTCCGTCAGCTCCGCGTGCCGCTCGCCCGGCGACGCAGGAGCCAGGTACCGCCGACGGCGGCAGCGGCCAGTACGGCCGCCCCCGCCGCGATCTTGGCGGGGTCGGTGGTGGTGGTCGTGCCACCGCCCACCCCGGTGTTGACGTGGCCCTGCGGGCCGCGTTCGGTGACGATCAGGTTGCCGGTGGCGAACTTGCCGTTCGCGCAGGTCGCGCCGATGCCGTAGGTGCCGCCGCGGGTGCCGTGGGCGATCTGGAACTGCCCCACGACCACCTCCTTGTGGGTGCCAGGGACCAGCTTGAACCGGCCGCCGCCCACCGTGGTGGCATCGCCGTCCGCGTGGCTGCCGCTGCCGCAGGCGGTGGTGTTCACGGTGACGGTGGCGCCGGGGGCGGCGGATTTGGGCCACACCTCCAGCGGCGCGAAGTCCCCGGGGGCGAAGCCCACCACGCCGAGGTCCGCGGCGGCGACCGCGCCGGCGACCGGCCCGGTGAACGCGGCGGCGGTCAGCGCAGTCGCGGTCAGCAGGTGTGCGGTACGTCGGCGCATGGGGACTCTCCTGGAGACACGGGGTCGTGTTCCGAGGAAACCCGGCCCGCCCGCCGCGCGCCTGCTGATGTTCCGTCAGGTGCGCCGTCCCCTGGCCCGCCTACGGAATGTCTTCGCAGGTCAACACAGGTTCTGCGGCCATCGGAGCGCCCCGCTCCGTCCGGGTGACTCCGGCTGCCCGGGGGTCGCCCCCGCCGGACGCGGGTTCGCGAGGGTGACCCGGGCCCCGATGACCTGGGCCTGGCCGAGGGCGATGGCCGGGCCACCCCAGGCCCGCAGGGCCTGGGGGAAGCATCGCAAGGCGGTGCGTACGGTGGTGGGGCGCGGGAAGGCCGGGATTTCCGGCCCGGCCCGCGCACCGCCGTGCCATACCCGAGGGAGGGCCCCGTGACATCGGTCGAACGGCTACCGGACCCGAGCGATCCGCTCCCGTTCTTCGTCTACGGGACCCTGCGCCCGGGCGAGGTCAACCACGACCTCTTCCTGCGCGGCCGCACGGCCTCGGAGGAGCCGGCCGTCCTCCCGGACGCGGCGCTCTACGACGGCCCCGGATACCCGTACGCGGTCCACCGCCCCGGCACCGCGGTCGTCGGCGAGCTGATCACGGCGGCGCCGGGTGCGTACGGGAAGCTGCTCGCCGCGCTGGACCAGCTGGAGGAGTACCAGGGCCCGGGCCGCCCGGGGAACATCTACGACCGGATCGCCCGCCCGGCCCTGCGTCCCGACGGCACCACGGTCCGCGCCTGGGTCTATCTGGCGGCCCCGCTGATCGCCCGCGACCTGCGGGAATCGGGCACCGAGATACCCGGCGGCGACTGGTTCAAGCGCCGGTGAACCTTGCCGGACGCCGCGCTAGAGGCCCTCGGCGCCGCGGTTGCGCAGCCGCTGGCCGTACTGCTGGAGCACCCACAGCTCCTCCTGGACGGCCGCCAGTTGTTCCGGCGGAGCCTGCGGGCCCAGCCGCGACAGCGTGCCCTGGATCTCGTGGACCCGGCGGTCGACGGCGCGCAGCCGCACCTGGACCAGCTGGACCCCCGCGTAGATCTCGTCCACCGTCTTCGCGTGGATGGCCTCGACCGCCAGCTCCGTGACGAGCGCGCGCACGGTGTCGTTCGGGGCGGCCTCGCGGACGCGGGCCAGGTAGTCATCCGTGCCGAGCGAGGCACCGCCCGCGTCCAGGATCGCCTGGCGCACGGCCGCGTAGGGCGGGGCGGTGAACTCGTCCATCCCGTACGCGTCGAAGGCCGGGGAGACCAGGGCGGGCCGCTGGAGGGCGAGCTTCAGCAGCTCGCGCTCGGTGCGGTGGGCCGGGCTGCGCAGGTTCAGCGCGGGGCCCCCGGCCGGCTGGGCGGCGGCGGGCGCGGCGACGTCCCCGTAGGACGGGCGGCCCCGCTGCGGCTTGCCGCCGGGCCGGCCGCCCTGCGGGCCGTCGCCCTGGCCGCGCTCGCGGGCCCAGCGCGCCAGCTGGGCGACCCGCTTGACCACGAACTGCTCGTCGCGGATGCCCAGCATGCCCGCCAGCTGGACCGCCGACTCGTGCTGGATCGCGATGTTCTTGATGTTGGCGACGACGGGCGCGGCCTCGTCCAGGGCGGCCGCCCGGCCCGCGGGGTTCTCCAGGTTGTGCCGGGCGACGATGTGCCGCAGCGCGAACTCGAACAGCGGCGTGCGGGCCTCCACCAGGCCGGACACGGCCGCGTCGCCCTGTGCCAGGCGCAGGTCGCAGGGGTCCATGCCGCCGGGGGCGATGGTGATCGAGGTCTCCGCGGCGAACTTCTGGTCGTCCTCGAAGGCCCGCAGGGCGGCCTTCTGGCCCGCCGCGTCGCCGTCGAAGGTGAAGATCACCTCGGCGGTGGCGTTGTCCATCAGCAGCCGGCGCAGGATCTTGATGTGGTCCCCGCCGAAGGCGGTGCCGCAGGTCGCGATCGCGGTGGTGACCCCGGCCATGTGGCAGGCCATCACGTCCGTGTAGCCCTCGACGACCACGGCCCGGGAGGTCTTCGCGATCTCCTTCTTCGCCAGGTCGATGCCGTACAGCACCTGGGACTTCTTGTAGATCGCGGTCTCGGGGGTGTTCAGGTACTTCGGGCCGTTGTCGTCGTCGCGCAGCTTGCGCGCGCCGAAGCCGACCACCTCGCCGCTGATGTCGCGGATCGGCCACATCAGCCGGCCGCGGAAGCGGTCGATCGGCTTGCCGCTGCGGCTGTCCTGGGCGAGCCCGGAGGTGATCAGCTCCTTGTCGCTGAACCCCTTGCCGCGCAGGAAGCGGGTCAGGTGGTCCCACCCGGCCGGGCTGTAGCCCACGCTGAAGTGTGCGGCCGCGGCCTGGTCGAAGCCGCGCTCCGCCAGGAACTTGCGGCCGATCTCCGCCTCGGGGCTGCCCAGCTGGTCGACGTAGAACTGGGCGGCGGCCTTGTGCGCCTCGACCAGCCGGATGCGGTCGCCGCGGCCGCTGGTGCCGGCGGTGTAGCCGCCCTCCTCGTACCGCAGGGTGATGCCGGCCAGGCCGGCCAGGCGCTCGACCGCCTCCGAGAAGGAGAGGTGGTCGATCTTCATGACGAAGTCGAGGGTGTCCCCGCCCGCCTGGCAGCCGAAGCAGTGGTAGAGCCCCTTGCTGGGGCTGACCTGGAAGGAAGGGGACTTCTCGTCGTGGAAGGGGCACAGGCCCTTGAGGTTGCCGCCGCCCGCGTTGCGCAGCTGGAGGTACTCGGAGACCACGGCGTCGATCGGGACCGCGTCCCGTACCGCCTTCACGTCGTCGTCGTTGATCCGTCCTGCCACCCGTGAAGTCTACGGCCGGGCGCCGGCAATCCGGTCAGGCCCCCTCGGCCCGCACCAGGGACTCAAGCGGAACGGACGGGTCCGCCAGCGCCTCGCGGTTGACCGGGGTCTTCGACCTGATCAGGGCCTGGATGTGCTCGGTGACATCCCACACATTCACGTTCATCCCGGCCAGGACCCGCCCCTCCGACAGCCAGAACGCGATGAACTCCCGCTTGCCCGCGTCCCCGCGGATCAGCACCTGGTCGTAGCCGCCGGCCGGCGCGTACCCGGAGTACTCCAGGCCCACGTCGTACTGGTCCGAGAAGAAGTACGGCACCCGGTCGTAGCCGACCTGCTGGCCCAGCATGGCCCGCGCGGCGGCCGGGCCGCCGTTCAGCGCGTTGGCCCAGTGCTCGACCCGCAGCCGGGTCCCGAGCACCGGGTGGTGGGCGGCGGCCACGTCCCCGACCGCGTAGACGTCCGGGTCGGAGGTGCGCAGGGAGGAGTCCACCGCGATCCCGCCGCCATGCTCCCGGTCGACCAGGGCCAGCCCGGCGGTCTCGGCCAGCGCGGTCCGCGGGGCGGCCCCGATCGCGGAGAGCACCGCGTGCGCCGGGTGCTCCTCCCCGTCGTCGGTGCGGGCGGCCAGCACCATGCCGTCGTGGCCCACGATCTCGGTCAGCCGCGCCCCGAAGTGGAACCGCACCCCGTGATCGGCGTGCAGGTCCGCGAAGAGCCGGCCGATCTCCGGGCCGAGGACCGCGTGCAGCGGCGTGGCCTCCGGCTCGACGACGGTGACCTCGGCGCCGTAGCCGCGGGCCGCGGCGGCCACCTCCAGCCCGATCCACCCGGCGCCCGCGATGAGCAGGTGCCCGTTGTCCCGGCCGAGCCCGGCCAGTACGCCCTTCAGCCGTTCGGCGTGCGCCAGGCGCCGCAGGTGGTGCACCCCGGCCAGGCCGGTGCCGGGGATGTCCAGGCGGCGCGGCTCGGCGCCGGTGGCGAGCAGCAGCTTGTCGTAGTACAGGACGGTGCCGTCGCCCAGAACCACCTTCTTGGCCTCCCGGTCGAGGTGGACGGCGGGCTGGCCGAGGTGGAGCTCGACGTCGGCGGCCGCGTACCAGGACGGCTCGTGGACGAAGACGCTCTCCCGGTCGTCCTTGCCGGTCAGGTAGCCCTTGGACAGCGGGGGGCGTTCGTAGGGATGGTCGCGCTCGTCGCCGATCAGGATCACCCGCCCCGTGAACCCCTCGGACCTCAGCGTTTCGGCCGCCTTTGCCCCGGCGAGCCCTGCGCCGACGATGACGAATGTCCGGTGTGCGTCGACCACCTGATGCCTCCTCATAACCTCTCCGCCACATGCGAGCACATGCGAGCGTCCCGCACCGAGCCTGCCGCGTGAAGGGGGAGTGGCTCGATCAGCTCACCTTTCGGCGCGTCGGCCGCGCCGGGTGAGGCGTGCGTGAAGGGAACGGGCGGATGCGTCGGTGAGGCACGCGATCTGGTCGATGACCGCCCTTTTCCTCGCCTTGTCGTCCGGGGCCGCGTCGAAGATCGCCCGGAACTGCGGGTCCAGCCCCTCGGGGGCGCGGGCGCTCAGCGCCTCCGCGAGTTCGGCCAGGACGATGCGCTGGTCGGCGCGGATCCGTTCCTGCTCGTCGCGCTGCATCACGTAGAGGTCGGCGACCGCCTTGAGCACCGCGCACTCGTTGCGCGCCTCGCGCGGGATCACCAGTTCGGCACCGTACCGGGTGAGGCGGCCGGAGCCGTACGCCTCCCGGGTGGCCCCCTCGGCGGCCAGGCAGAACCGGCCGATCAGCTGGCTCGTGGCGTCCTTCAGCCGGGACTGGGCGATGGCCGAACCGTCGTACCCGTGCGGCCACCACTCCTGCTCCATCAAACGGTCGAGGGCGGCCCGCAGTTCCTCGGGCGCGGTGTCGGCGGGGACGTACCGGCCGATGGCCACCTGCCAGATCGCCGTGCGCTCGGGTTCGGCGTAGAGCATGTTGGGGTCGAGGTGGCCGGCGTGCAGGCCGTCCTCGAAGTCGTGGACGGAGTACGCGACGTCGTCCGCCCAGTCCATGACCTGGGCCTCGAAACACTTGCGGTCCGCGGGCGCGCCGCGGCGCAGCCAGGCGAAGACCGGCAGGTCGTCCTCGTACGCGCCGAACTTCACCGAGCCGGGGTCGGTGGGGTGGTCCCCGCGGGCCCACGGGTACTTGGTGGCGGCGTCCAGGCAGGCCCGGGTGAGGTTGAGGCCGACGCTGACGAGCTCCCCGCTCGCCGGATCGGGCACGAACCGCTTGGGCTCCAGGCGGGTCAGCAGGCGCAGCGACTGGGCGTTGCCCTCGAAGCCGCCGCAGTCCTTGGCGAACTCGTTGAGCGCCTCCTCGCCGTTGTGGCCGAAGGGCGGGTGGCCCATGTCGTGGGAGAGGCAGGCGGCTTCGACGAGGTCGGGGTCGCAGCCGAGCGCGGCGCCGAGCTCCCGCCCGACCTGGGCGCACTCCAGCGAGTGGGTGAGGCGGGTACGGGGGCTCGCGTCCCAGTCGTAGGAACGGCTGCCGGGGGTGACGACCTGGGTCTTCCCGGCGAGGCGGCGCAGCGCGGCCGAGTGCAGTACGCGGGCGCGGTCGCGCTGGAAGGCGGTCCGGCCGGGCCGTTTGTCGGGCTCGGCGGCCCAGCGCTCGGTGTCGGCCGCGTTGTAGAGGTCGCGGTGGTCGTCGGTGAGGGCGTGCGTGGTGCCTTCCATGCAGAGACGGTAACCGGAACAACTGACAAACCGGGATCAGGCGGAGACGAGTTCCGGCCCGATCGGCACGACACCCCCTGCGGGCAGCGCGCGGGCCTCGTCGTAGCGGTGCAGCAGCAGCCGGGCCAGGGCCGGGTGATCGCCCAGCGGGGCGGCGGCGAGGCCGGGCGCCGCCGCGGCGGTCTGGGTGGCGAACCGGCCGGGAGCGGCGAAGTACGAGGCCACGGCGATCCGGTGGTGACCGCGGGCGGCGAGGGCCCGGACCGCCTCGGGCGCACTCGGCGCGGCGGCGGAGGCGTAGGCGGGGGTCACCGGGACGCCGCCGAGGCGTTCGGAGAGCAGGGCGGCGGTGCGGCGGGTGTCGGCCGCCGAGTCGGGGTCGCGGGAACCGGCGGCGGCCAGCACGACGGCCGAACCGGGGGCCGGGGTCCAGCCCGTCTCCAGGAGCCGCTCGTACAGGGCCTCGACGAGCAGCGGGTGCGGGCCCAGCGGGGCGGCGACGCGGGTGAGCAGGTGGCCGGCCCGGGCGGCGGCCGCGGGGAGATCACGCTTGACGTGGTACCCGCGGCCGAGCAGCAGCGGGACGAGCACGGCCGAGCCGGACAGCCCGGCCAGGGTGTCGTCGAGCAGCGGCTCGTTCAGCTCGACGTGGCCGAGCCGGACGTCGAGCCGGGGGCGGAGTTCGCGGACCCGTTCGAGAAGGGCGAGGGCGGTGTGCAGGGCGCGCGGGTCACGGCTGCCGTGGGCCACGGCGACGAGGGTGGGCTGCATGGGCGGACTCCGGGTCGGCGCAGGCCGCTGAGCTGGGTGCCCAGCTGGCGGGTGATGCGGCCGAGCAGCTCGGCCGTGCTGTCGAAGGGGAGGGCGGGAAACTCGGGAGGGTGCACCGGCTCCGTCATGAACCGATCCTCCGCGCCGGAGGTTGCCGCCGCGTTGCGCGGGGATGACGGGTCTTTGCCGTGTGCTCACAGGGCGGCCGGCGCGGCTGTTCGCAGCCCCGGTCCCCGGCGGCGTACCTGCCGGAGATCGGGGGCCGGGCGAACCGTGCGGCCCCGGTACGCGTCCTGACCAGCGGACGAGCAGTCGAGACACCAGGGGATGGATGATGCGCCGACCGCGCCTGCCGAGAGTCGAGTGGAGCCGGGCGGTGACGGCGCTGAGCAGCGTACGGACCCGGCGGCGGGCGGTGCAGGCCGTCATGGCGGGCTGCGTACTGGCGCTGCTGCCCTCGGCGTGGATGCACGCGGTGGCCGCCGACCGGCTGCGGACCACGGCCGACGCGCCCGCCGCCGAGGTGGCCGTGGTGTTCGGCGCGGGCCTGTGGCGGGGGCGGCCGACCCCCTACCTGGCCGACCGGCTCGACGCCGCGGCCGAGCTGTACCGCACCGGCAAGGTCAAGGTCGTGCTGGTCACCGGGGACAACGGCCGGCGGGAGTACGACGAGCCCGACGCGATGCGCACGTACCTCACCGCGCACGGGGTGCCGGACGGGCGGATCGTCAGCGACTACGCGGGCTTCGACACCTGGGACTCCTGCGTGCGGGCAAAGGAGATCTTCGGTGTGGAGCGGGCCGTGCTGGTCACCCAGGGCTTCCACATCCGCCGGGCGGTCGCCCTGTGCCAGGCGGCGGGCCTGGAGTCGTACGGCGTCGGGGTGGCCGACGTGCACGACGCCACCTGGTACTACGGCGAGACCCGCGAGGTCTTCGCGGCGGGCAAGGCGGCGCTGGACGCGGCCTTCAAGCCGGCCCCGCGCTTCCTGGGGCCGAAGGAGGAAGGGGTGTCGCGGGCCCTGGCCGCTCTGGCAGACTGACGCGACGCCGATTATGCCGATTAGTCATATGCCGGTCAGTCCGTACGAGAGCGTCAGGGGTGTGGAACCGTGGCTGTTGTGGATCTGAGCGGCAAGGTCGTCGTCATCACCGGTGGAGCCCGCGGCCTGGGCGCCGCGGCCGCGCAGGCCGTCGTGGACGGCGGCGGCCAGGTGCTGATCACCGACGTGCTGGAGGCGGAGGGCGCCGAGACGGCCGCGAAGCTCGGCGGCGCGGCGCGTTTCCTCCGGCACGACGTGACCAGCGAGGCCGACTGGCAGGCGGCACTGGACCACGCGGTCGCCGAGTTCGGCCGCATCGACGGCCTGGTGAACAACGCGGGCATCTCCACCGGCCAGTTCCTGGAGCACGAGAGCGTCGAGCACTTCCGCCAGGTCGTCGAGATCAACCTGGTCGGCGTGTTCATCGGCATCAAGACCGCGATCCCGCTGCTGCGCGCGAACGGCGGCGGGTCCATCGTCAACATCTCCTCCGCCGCCGGTCTGACCGGCCTCGCGCTCACCGCCGGGTACGGGGCCTCCAAGTGGGGCGTGCGCGGCCTGTCGAAGATCGGCGCGGTGGAACTCGCCGAGGCGGGGATCCGCGTCAACTCCGTCCACCCCGGCATGACCCTGACCCCGATGACCGCCCCGATCGGCATCCGGGCGGGCGAGGGCAACTACCCCGGCGCCCCGCTCGGCCGCGTCGGCGTCCCCGAGGAGATCGCCGCCGCGATCGCCTTCCTGCTCTCCGACGCCGCCGGCTACATGACGGGCGCCGAACTCGCCGTCGACGGCGGCTGGACCGCGGGCCTGACGGTGAAGTACCTGACGGGACGGTGACCCGCCCCTGCGCCCCGGCGGGACGGCCGCATATTCGCGTGCCGCCGGAGGGGCGCCGGGCTACCGTCTGCCCGTGGAACAGGACGCCATGGAACGGGACGTCGTGGAACGGGACGGACCACTCGTACGTGACGTCTTCCCCGGCCTGACGGCAGACCTCGTGCGGCTGCTGGAGGCGGAAGGGGAGCTCTGGCTCGCCGTCTGCGCGTACGACCTCCGCCTGCTGGAGGAGTGCGACTGCCGGAACGACTTCTGCCAGAGCTTCCGCACCCACCGGCATCCGCCCGGCACGCCGTACGGTCCCGGTCACCGCATGATGGCCCTCGACCCGGGCAACGGGTTCCTGAACCTCGACGTCGTCGACGGCCGGATCGTGTACGTCGAACTCGTCGACCGCCCACCGCTGCGCCGGGCCTCACCGCAGCCGTCCGGCGGCGCTGAGGCGGAGCACCCGGACTTGTAACGCGCAGCGGCGGCCGGCGTAACACCGCCGACCCACGCTGGACCGTATGCACACCTCCGACTCCGTCACCGACACGCACTGCCCTTACTGCGCCCTGCAGTGCGGGATGAGGCTGCGCCCCGCACCGGGCGGCGCCACCGTGACAGTGGAGGAGCGGGCCGACTTCCCCGTCAACCGGGGCGCGCTGTGCGGCAAGGGCCGCACCGCCCCCGCTGTGCTCTCCTCCCGGGTGCGCCTGACCCGGCCGCTCGTCCGCACCCACGCCGGGCGGCTGGAGCCGGCCACCTGGGAGGAGGCCCTCGACGCCGTCACCGAGGGACTCGCCCGCACCGGCCGCACGTACGGCCCCGACGCCGTCGGGGTCTTCGGCGGCGGCGGGCTCACCAACGAGAAGGCCTACGCGCTCGGCAAGTTCGCCCGCGTCGCCCTGCGCACCTCGCAGATCGACTACAACGGCCGGTTCTGCATGTCCTCGGCCGCCGCCGCCCACCAGCGGGCCTTCGGGCTCGACCGCGGACTGCCCTTCCCGCTGGCGGACATCCCGCGCACCGGCTGCGTGATCCTCGTCGGCTCGAACCTGGCCGAGACCATGCCGCCCGCCCTGCGCTACCTCACGGAGCTCAAGGCCAACGGCGGCACCCTCATCGTCATCGACCCGCGCCGCACCCGCACCGCCGAACAGGCCGACCTGCACCTCGCCCCGCGCCCCGGCACCGACCTGGCCCTCGCGCTCGGCCTGCTGCACCTGATCGTCGCGGAAGGCCGGACCGACGAGGAGTTCATCGCCGCCCGCACCACCGGCTGGGAGGAGACCCGGGCCGCCGCGATGGCCCACTGGCCGGAGCTGGTGGAGCGCATCACCGGGATACCGGTCCCCAGGCTCCGCGAGGCCGTGGCGATGTTCTGCGCCCCCGAATCCGCCATGGTCCTCACCGCCCGGGGGCCCGAGCAGCAGTCCAAGGGCACCGACACCGTCGGCGCCTGGATCAACCTGTGCCTGGCCACCGGCCGGGCCGGCCGCCCGCTGTCCGGCTACGGCTGCCTCACCGGGCAGGGCAATGGCCAGGGCGGCCGCGAGCACGGCCAGAAGGCCGACCAGCTCCCCGGCTACCGCAAGCTCACCGACCCCGCGGCCCGCGCCCACGTCGCCGGGGTCTGGGGCGTCGACCCCGACAGCCTCCCGGGCCCGGGCCGCAGCGCCTACGAACTCCTCGACGCCCTCGGCACGGACGTGAAGGCCCTGCTCCTGATGGGCTCCAACCCGGTGGTGTCCGCCCCCCGCGCCGGACACATCGAGGACCGCATCCGCTCCCTGGACTTCCTCGCGGTGGCCGACGTCGTCCTCTCCGAGACCGCGGCCCTCGCGGACGTGGTCCTCCCGGTCACCCAGTGGGCGGAGGAGACCGGCACCACCACCAACCTGGAGGGCCGCGTGCTGCTGCGCCGCCGGGCGCTGACCCCGCCGCCGGGGGTCCGCAGCGACCTGGACGTCCTGCACGGACTCGCCGCCCGCCTGGGCGTCGAGAAGGGCTTCCCCACCGAGCCGGAGGAGGTCTTCGAGGAGCTGCGCCGCGCCTCGGCCGGCGGCCCCGCGGACTACTCGGGCATCACCTACGCCCGGATCGAGGCCGAACAGGGCGTCTTCTGGCCCTGCCCCGCAGGCCCGGAAGACCCTGGAGGCACCGAGGGCACCGAAGGCCCCCCGGGCACCGAGCGGCTCTTCCTCGACCGCTTCGCCACCGACGACGGCCGGGCCCGCTTCGTCCCCGTCTCCCACCGCGACGCCGCCGAGGTCCCCGACGCGGACTACCCGCTGCTGCTCACCACGGGCCGGGTGGTCGCCCAGTACCAGTCCGGAGCCCAGACCCGCCGGGTGGACGAGCTCAACGCGGCCGCCCCCGGCCCCTTCGTGGAACTGCACCCGCGGCTGGCCGCCCGGATCGGCGCGGTCGAGGGCAGCCCGCTGGCGGTGACCTCCCGTCGCGGCCGGGCCGTCGCCCCGGCCCGCATCACCGACACCATCCGGGCGGACACGGTCTTCATGCCCTTCCACTGGCCGGGCGAGGGGCGCGCCAACACCCTGACCAACCCGGCCCTGGACCCCACGTCCCGCATGCCGGAGTTCAAAGTCTGCGCGGTCCGCGTCGAGCCGGCCTAGGAGAGGTCCGCGAAGGTCGGGCGCAGGGCCTCCACCAGCCGGGCCAGGAACGCCTCGTCCCCCGGGGCGGCCAGCTCCGGGTACTCCGCCTCGAAGTGCTCCCACTCGGCGCCCACATAGCCCTCGGGGGCGATGTGCACGATGTCCAGCAGCTCCACGTCCCGGTTCGGCTGCGGGGCCTCGCCCGCCTGCCGGAACACCTCCTGGAGCAGGGCGTTCGGCAGCCGGTGCCGTTCGGCGAGCAGGACCGCGTCGTACAGGTCCTTGCCCTGGGGGTGCCGGTCGCTGACGAGCCACAGCACCTTCCAGGCCAGCGACAGCGCCGGAGTCGCGGCGAGGACCACCGCCCCGCAGGCGAGTTCGGCCGGCTCCGGCCGGACCGGGAGACGCTCGTTGAAGACGAAGTCCAGCTGGACGTGCCCGTCCGGCAGGCCGGGCACGGACCACGGCAGCACCATGCGCCGCCCCGGCACCCGGTCGTACGTCCAGATGTCCTCCGACACCGCCCCCGGGGCCTTGATCCCGGCCCGCCCGTCGGCCGCCGCCGCGATGCCGTCCAGCATCCGGCCGGTCCGGCCGTCCTCCATCCGCCACGTCTCGGGGACCACCACGAAGTCCAGGTCGCCGGGCTCCCGGGCCCGGTCCCCGAACCAGTCGGCGAGCAGCATGCTGCCCCGCAGCACCAGCGAGCCCGCCCACTCGGACTCCGAGACCGCCAGCAGGACCGCCTCCATCGCCGCCCGCCGCGCCCGCATCCAGGCGACGGTTCGCTCCGGGGAGTCGAAGACCGGGTCACCGGCCCGGTAGCCCTGGAAGTTGTGCCGCAGCGACGGGTCGAAGACCGCCCGCTGACGTACGTCGTCCCCGACGACCGGACGCAGCGTCCGCGGCAGGTGCCGGGCCGCACGCGTCTCCTCGTCCAAGGGCTCACTCGGCACGTGCGTGCTGTCGATGCCGAACTTCTCCCATTCCCCGGTCATGCCGTCACCCTTCGCCGATCCACCCGTCGTCCACCGACAGGTCACTGTCGTACAGCACGAACTCCCGCTCCTCCGAACGGATTTCGTACCCGGCCGCGCCGAGCGCGGCGACCAGCGCGTCGCAGGCCGCGCCCGCCTCCGCCGCCGTGCCGCGCCACCGCTGGGTCACGAACCGCTCGTGCGCGCCTGCGGCCGGGACCCGGCGGGCGTTCCAGGACAGATGGGCCGAGTGCCGGACGACCAGGGACTCCAGGGCCGCGCGGTCGAAGTCCGCGGGCAGCAGCAGCTTCAGGTGGTGCTCGAAGTAGCCGCCGCCCGGGCCGGGGGAGTCCGCGGTCCACGGGACCGTCTCCACCTTGACCCGGACCGGGTCGAAGCCGGCCGCCCGCAGCCGCGGCACCAGGAGCTCGTGGCCCGTGCGGTCCGGCAGGGTCAGCATCGGCTGGGACACCGTCCGGCCGCGGGCCAGCACGATGTGCGTGACCTTCAACTCCCGTGCCCCGGCCCAGGCTTCGAGGCGCGCCAGCTCGGCCGCGTCCGCGCAGCGCAAGGTCACATGGGTCTCGTACTCCGACATGGAGTCGATCATCTCGGACATGCGCCCGATCCGCATCGGGGTTCCCACCGGGGGGTAACCATCCGGTCACGCACCGGACTCAGAAAGTGCTCGCACGCCCCTCGTGGCCGCGATGTGTCGTACCCCACACTGAGGTGCGGTGCCCCCGTCCTCGGAGCCCTGGAGGTCGCCCCCGTGCAGACCCGGACCCTGACCGTGAACGTGAGCGAGTCCTCGGAGGCCAAGGCCGTGGACGAAGAGCCCGAGGTACTGGAGCTGATCGAGCCGGTGCCCGTGCAGCGCAGGCGCAGCAGCAGTGACAGCGGAGGTGGAGCGGGACCGTCCGCCGACCTGTTCCGGCAGTACCTCCGCGAGATAGGCAGGATCCCGCTGCTCACCGCCGCCGAGGAGGTGGACCTCGCGCGACGCGTCGAAGCCGGCCTGTTCGCCGAGGAGAAGCTCGGCAACACCCCCGACCTCGACTCCCAGCTCGCCCTCGACCTCGACAAGCTCGTCGTCATGGGGCGGATGGCCAAACGCCGGCTCATCGAGTCGAACCTGCGGCTCGTCGTCTCCGTCGCCAAGCGGTACGTGGGCCGCGGACTCACCATGCTCGACCTCGTGCAGGAGGGGAACCTCGGGCTGATCCGGGCCGTCGAGAAGTTCGACTACGCCCGCGGGTACAAGTTCTCCACCTACGCCACCTGGTGGATCCGGCAGGCGATGTCCCGGGCCCTCGCCGACCAGGCCCGGACCATCCGCGTGCCCGTCCACGTCGTCGAACTGATCAACCGGGTCGTCCGCGTGCAGCGCCGGATGCTCCAGGAGCGCGGGTACGAGCCCACGGCCGAAGAGGTGGCCGTCCACCTGGAGCTGACCCCCGAGCGGGTCCTGGAGGTGCTCCGCCTCGCCCAGGAGCCGGTCTCCCTGCACGCCCCGGTGGGCGAGGAGGACGACGTCGCGCTCGGCGACCTCATCGAGGACGGGGACGCCGCCTCGCCCGTGGAGTCGGCCGCCTTCTTCCTGCTGCGCGAGCACCTGGAAGCCGTCCTGTCGACCCTCGGCGAGCGCGAACGCAAGGTCGTGCAGCTGCGGTACGGCCTTGCCGACGGGCGGCCCCGCACCCTGGAGGAGATCGGGCGGATCTTCGGCGTGACGCGCGAGCGGATCCGCCAGATCGAGTCCAAGACCCTCAACAAACTGCGCGACCACGCCTTCGCCGACCAGCTCCGCGGCTACCTGGACTGACGGCACCGGACGGCGGACCAACGGAAAAGGTGCCTCTATGGTTTTCGTCAAGCCGTGACGGGGGTGGGCGGCTGGTAGAAGGTGCCGTCCCGGAGCATGGCGAACAGGACGTCGATGCG